>JANONE010000481.1:0-2830 GCA_031420675.1 Ilumatobacteraceae bacterium
CTCGCACCCCGGGGTGCGAGTACCCACTCCGATGCCGAGGATCGACCTGCGAACCGACCGTATGGTCCTCTCACCGGCGTCGTGGCACTCGCACCTACGGACCGTGGACCGGGGGTCGGGTTGGCCCTTGTTCGGGTGGTCAGAGATTCCCGAGCGGGGCGACCTTCTTGGCAGCCGCCTTCTTCGACGGGGCTTTCCTGGCAGCGACTTTCTTCGACGCAACTTTGTTCGTCGCGGTCTTTCGTGTCGCTGTCCTTTTCGTCGCTGCCTTTTTCGTCGCGGTCTTTCGTGTCGCGGCCTTGCGGCCGGGGGTGCCACCCTTCTCGATGATTGCCTCGCGGCGGATCGCGAGCAGCTCGAAGGCTCGTTCGGGCTCCATCGCCTCCAGGCGATCGCCCTTCGACAGCGACGCGTTGGTCTCGCCGTCGGTCACGTAGACGCCGAACTTGCCGTCCTTGGCAGTGACCGCCTTCCCGCTGATGGGGTCGTTGCCGAACTCGCGCAGGGGGCCTTTGGCGGCCATGTTGGCGCCGCCGCGGCGGAACACCTTGGGCTGGCTGAAGATGGCGATCGCTTCCGCCAACGAGATGGTGAGCAGTTGCTCCTCATTGGTGATGTTGCGGAAGTCCTTGCCCTTCTGCACATACGGTCCGTAGCGACCGTTGTTGGCGGTGATCTCCTCACCGTCGGAGGGGTCGTTGCCCAACGTGCGTGGTAGTTGCAGCAGTTCCTTGGCCTCTTCCACGGTCACCCGCTCGAAGACCATCGTCTTGAACAGGCTGGCCATCCTCGGCTTCTCCAGCCCGGGCGGCAGGTTGTCGGGCGCACCCCACTGCACGTATGGCCCGTAGCGACCGTTCTTGGCGAACACGGGGAAGCCGTCGAGCTCGCCGATCGGCTCGTCGCTCTTCGGCGCCGACAGCAGCTTCAGCGCCACCTCGACCGTGAGCTCGTCGGGGGTGAGGTCGTCGGGCACGCTGGCCGTGTCCTCGCCACGCTTCACGTACGGCCCGTACTTACCGGGCTTCACCACGATCTCGTTGCCGTCGGGGTCGAGGCCGATGAGGAAGGTGTTGATCTCGGCAGCGTCGATGTGGTCGAGGTTCTCCTCCACCAAGCGCTTGAGGCCGGGAAGGTTCTCGGTCTCGTCGCCGAAGTAGAACTGCTGCAGCCAGTCCTGCTTCTGCCGTTCGTTGCGGGCGATGGAGTCGAGGTCTTCCTCGATGCGCGCGGTGAACTCGTAGTCCACCAGCCCCTCGAAGTGCTTCTCCATCAGCCCGACGACGGCGAACGCTGTCCATGTAGGAACGAGCGCCTGGCCTTTCTTCCACACGTAACCGCGGTCCTGCACGGTCTGGATGATCGATGCCCAGGTCGATGGGCGGCCGATGCCCAGCTCCTCCAGTCGCTTCACCAGCGAAGCCTCGGTGTAGCGAGCGGGCGGAGTGGTGGCGTGGCCGACCGGCTCCAGGTCCACGACGGGCACAGGCTGCCCGACGGTGAGCGGCGGCAGGTACGCCTCCTTGTCCTCCTCGGTCGAATCACTTTCGTCGGTGCTCTCCACGTACACCTGGCGATAGCCGGGGAACGTGATCGTGGTGCCGCTGGCGGCGAACTCGGCGTCCGCAGCGGCGCCGGCCGCTGCTCCCCCGACAGTGGCGATGGCTGCCAGCCGCACCGACACGGTCGTGCCGGTCGCGTCGGCCATCTGTGAGGCGAGAGTGCGTTGCCAGACCATGCGGTACAGAGACAGCTCGTGGCCCTTCAGCTCGCCGGCCACGGCCTCGGGGCTGCGCAGGGGAGTGGCCGGGCGGATGGCCTCGTGGGCCTCCTGTGCATTCTTCACCTTGCTGCTGAACTGGCGTGGCGAGGGCGACAGGAACGTCTCGCCGAACCCACGCCTCACCTCGGCGCGCACGGCGGCCAGCGCCTCGGCGCTGAGCACCACGTTGTCGGTACGCATGTAGGTGATGTAGCCACGCTCGTAGAGCCCTTGCGCGATGCGCATCACCTGCGCGGCGCCGAGGCGCAGCTTGCGGCCGCCCTCCTGCTGCAGGGTGCTGGTCATGAACGGCGCCCTCGCACTGCTGCGATACGGCTTCTTGTCCACGGAGCGAACGGTGAAATCGGCTGTGCGCAATGCATCGGCGATCGAACGCGCACGAGCCTCGGTGACGACCACGACGTTCTTCTTCGGTTTCCCGTCGCTGGTGAAGTCCTTGCCGGTGGCGACCTTCGCGCCGTCGAACGCGACCAAGGTGGCGTTGAACGCCGGCGACGTGCCGGTGAGCAGTTCGATGTCCCAGTACCCGGCGGTTACGAACGCGATGCGCTCGCGTTCGCGCTCGACGATCAGGCGCACCGACGGGCTTTGTACACGGCCGGCGCTGAGGCCTCGGTTCACACGGCGCCACAGCACCGGCGAGACCTCGTACCCGTACAGACGATCGAGCAGGCGCCGTGTCTCGGCAGCGTCCACCAAGCCGTAGTCGATGCCGCGCGGGTTGTTGACCGCTTGATCGATTGCGCTCTTGGTGATCTCGTGAAAGACCATGCGCTTGACGGGGATCTTCGGCTTCAGATACTCGAGGAGGTGCCAGCTGATGGCCTCACCCTCGCGGTCTTCGTCGGTTGCGAGGTACAGCTCGCTGGCGTCCTTCATGGCCGCTCGCAAGTCCTTGACGACGTCCTTGCCGCGCACCGTGAGCTCGTACGTCGGCTTGAAACCGTTGTCGACGTCGATCGACAGACCCTTGCTCGGGAGGTCGGCGACGTGGCCGACCGAGGCGCGCACGTCGAAGGCACTGCCGAGGAACTTGGCAATGGTTTT
>JANONE010000482.1:0-5435 GCA_031420675.1 Ilumatobacteraceae bacterium
CCCGGCCGAGTACAGCAGGAGCAGCAGCATGCCTTCGACCAAGGAAGCGTCGGCAGCCGCCTTGGTGAGGATCGTTGCCAGGATCGGGCCGATGCATGGCGTCCATCCGAGCGCGAAGGCCGCGCCGAGAGCGACGGCTCGGCGCGGGCCGCGACCAACCAGATGCATCTCGACCGGTCGACGTTCGCCTGCCAGAGCAGACCAACGAACCACGCCGAGGGTGTGCAGCCCGAACACGATCAAGACCACACCGACGATTTGTAGGGCGGTGTCGAGTTGGTCGTAGAGCAGACTTCCGAGGGCGGAAGCGGTTGCTCCCAGGACGGTGAACACGATCGTGAAACCGGCAACGAAGCCGAACGCGCCGATGATCCTCGCTCGGGGATGCTCCCCGCATTCTTCTGCGTCGGTGGCCGAGACAGCGGCGATGTAGCCGGGCAGCACGGGGAGCACGCATGGGCTGCTCGCCGACAGCACGCCGGCCGCGACGGCGGCGAACGGTAGCAGCACCTCATTCACGAGCCGACCGATGTCGCCGGTCGCCGGGCTCGCAGCCGGAGCACCACGAAAGCGGTGGCGGTGATGACGGCAACGGTGATCGAGGACCGGTGTTGCCGGGTCAGCCCGTTGCCGATGTGAGGAAGCCAGATCGATGCAACGGAACGAATCGTTGCGAGTGCCGCCAACGCCAGCGCGACCACCTGCACGCTGGGCATGCCGCGTCGATGCCAGCGGCGGACGACAGCGGCGGCACCGACAGCGGCTGCCGCGACCACGAGACTGATCGGGAACATCCGCTCGACCAACCCGGCGGGGCGTAAGCCGAGGCTGCTCAGCGGCCCGGAACAGCCATCCCGCAGCAAGCAGGTCGCCTCGTAGGCCGCCCACGCCACCAGCGCCGGAGCAGTGATCGCTGCCAGTCGCTGCACGGGCGCCACATCGTCGTGATGAGCGCGCAACGCGATCCATGCCAGGCCGGCTGCCAAGCCGGGCCAGAACTCGACGCCACTGCGGATGATCAACAGATCGCCCAGACTGGTGAGCGAACCCGGGTCGTCGATGGCCACCGCCGCGAGTCGTCCGACAGCGATGCCGATGAGCAGCGGCCCACTCGAGACGTCGATGAGCCCCGTCGCCACGGCGGATGGCGGCCATGGGCGCACGAAGACAGCGGGAACGATCAGCACGATTGCCATCGACGCGAGCAGACCGACGTCGATCACGCTCGAAGGTCCAGGAGCACTGCAGCAAGCCGTTGCTCGGTGAGTCCACCGACGATGGTGGTACGAAGCTTGCCGTCGGCACCGAACACGTAGGTGGTGGGGAACCCGCGCAATCCGAGGCGGGCACGGATCTGTCCAGAGCTGTCGAACACGTTGGGGAATGTGACGCCGAACTCGTCCATGAACGCGAGAGACCTGGCGGAGACGTCCTTGGAGGCCACTCCGATGATGACCACCTCGCCGCTGTGCGCCCGCCAGGTGCGTTCCAGGAGGGGGGTCTCGGTGCGGCACGGGGCGCACCAGGACGCCCAGATGTTCACGATCACTGGGGTTCCGCGCAGCCCCACCAGCACGCCCTCGAAGTCGTCGGCCGACAGCTGCGTCAATTTCCCAGCCTCGGGGAGGGCGACCGGGTTCCCTTTGGGCTCGAACGACGACGCGGTCGACGGCCGCGTCACCACATACGCAACGATGGCGACCAGCGCAACGATTGCGATTGCCTTGTTCCGTCGACTGCTCCGGACAGGTGGATCGGGCGCATCAGCGATCACGGGGTCAGGCTGCACCCTGGGGACACTACTACGACATCGTGTAGGAGTTGATGTCAGCCGGCGCAGAGTGCCGTGACCAGTCGTGCCAGGTGGTGGACCTGCAGCGCGGCCAGCATGCCGGTCGCCAGGATCGCACCCCACAGTGCGGCGTGCGAGCTGGAGCGCAGCGGCGTCATCGGCGGCGAGAGCAAGGCAGCGACTCGGGCTGGTACGCCCAGCCCGGCGAAGCTCATTGCTCCAACTGGGGTGATGCTGCGCAATGCGACCTTCCCGAGCGTGCGTGCGACGAAGCTGCGGTCGCCGCAGTGGGCAACAGCGATCTCGTCGGCCCATCGTTCGAGTGAGAACTGCAGGCGCCCCGCCAAGAAGCGCAGCGGCGGAATGAGCGCCGCCGCAAGTTGTGCGGTGAGCAGATAGCGATCGTGACGATGGCGTGCGTGGGCACGTTCGTGAGCCAACACGACTTCCTGCTCGGCATCGTCGAGCATGTCGATGAGGCCACTCGACAACACGACGTGACCTCCGCGGCCAGGAAGCGTGAACGCGAACGGCTGTGCGTGATCAGCGATCTCGACGGTGCCGGGATGGTCGTGGCGCAGCCGGCGATAGCCCCTGAGCACGGTTCGTGTGCGAACGATGCCTGCGATCGAAAGCAGCAGCGCGGGCACTCCGATCCACGCAGGGATCGGGCCGTGGACGCCGAGGGCCTCGGCACACCAATCCAGCCATCCGCCAAGCAGCGGGATGTGGGCCAACCATCCGAAGGAGACGATCCACAAGGTAGGCACGGAAGCGGCCGCCACCACCGCCAGGGTGATGGTCACGGCCCGGGCAGCGACAAAAGGGGGAAGTCGGCGGTGTGTGGCAGTGACGATGATCGCCAGCCCGACAGCCACGATCAGCGGCAACAGCACGGAAGGAACCGTCACCCCTCTCCCTCGCCGAGCATCGCTCGCAGTGCCTTGATGTCTTTTTTCGACAAGCTGCCGACGAAACCGGCAAGCACCTGGCCCTTGTCGGATGCCGATGAGAGCACCTCGCCGATGCGGCGTACTGCCAACTGCGACTCGTCGATGCATGCCTCATAGGCGAATGCGCGGCCCGACTCCGTGCGTCGGACCAAACCCTTCATGTGCAACCGACCCAACACCGTCGCCACACTTGTGTAGGCAAGAGTTGTGCCGAGGCGCAGCTTGATGTCACCCGGATGCAAGGGGCCGTCGGCCATCCACAGCACGGCCATGATGTCGTGTTCCAACGCTCCGTCGGGTCGCTTTGCCATGTCACACCTCCTCGGCAAGGCTAGCCGACCAGGAGGCACCAGTCTTCTACATGGTGTAGTTGCTGATTGCGGCCTGACGCCCTGAGGCCGGGTCGCACGCTTACACTGTGTAGTAATTACCCCGGACACCCCGAAAGGCCCTCTCCCATGAGATTTCGATCCCTCCCGATCATCGCTGTGGTTGGCGTGCTCGGCCTCGCCGCCTGCGGAAACGACGACACGGCGAACCCGGCCACGCCAGCTCCCGCCGACACAACAGCAACCGGCGCTGCCTTCAACGACGCCGATGTGACCTTTTCCCAGGGCATGATTCCGCATCACCAGCAGGCCGTCGAGATGGCCGACATAGCACTCGACCCCAAGGTCGGTGCCAGCGACAAGGTGCGCGATCTCGCGACGCGGATCAAGGCCGGCCAGGGTCCCGAGATCGACATGATGACCACCTGGCTCACCACGTGGGGGCAACCGATGCAGATGAACGCGGGCGAGGGTCATGACATGTCGTCGATGGACGGAAGGATGTCGGCCGAGGAGATGGGCACGCTCGGGATGATGGCCGGTGCCGAGTTCGACACGATGTGGATGGAGATGATGATCCGTCACCACGAGGGGGCGATCGCAATGGCCCAGACGGCCAAGGCCGCGGGTTCCAACCCCGACGTGCTGGCCGCCGCCGATCTGGTGATCACCGCCCAGGAGGGTGAGATCGCCGAAATGATGTCATTGCTCGGCAGCTGACCCCGACCCACCCGGTGTTGCCGGGTGCCGTGGCCGGCACCCGGCAACGTTCGAGGTGTTGGGCTCGCTGGGCGTTGGGATGTGGCTGGTGATGTCACCCGACGTCGACTGTTGCCTTCATGCCGGCTTCCCAGTGGCCGGGTTGATGGCATCCGATGAGAAGGCTGCCGGTAGCCGTGGCGGTGTAGGTCAACTCGCCGGTCTCGCCGGGTTGCACGACCAATGGCGATGCTTCGTCGTCGGTGCCGTGAGGCATGGCGTCGCCCGAATGTCCCATGGCTGACATTTTCTCGGCGTGGTCCTGCTGGAACGCCCTGTCACCGATCACGGCTTCGTGTACCGCTTGACCGTCGTTGCGGAAGCGGAACTTCACGGTGTCGCCGGCCTTGACAGCGATGACGGTGGGCGTGAACGCCATATCGGTCATGGTCACGTCGACCACGGTCGTGCCGTCATCCACCGGGGTTGTCGTCGTGTCGGCGGAGCGTTCGTTACCGCAGGCGGCGAGGAACAGGGCGGCGGCGACGGCTGCGGTGGCCAAGACCGTGATGGGAGGTTTGCTCATGCGGTGTCTCCAGGTTTGACGTTGATGGTAATTGGATGCGGTGGATCAGTTGCGAAAGTCGCCGGTGACCGTCAGGTCGAGGGTGTCGGTGGCGCCGTCAGCGCGTGTGACCGGGACGTGAAGGGTCATGTCGTGGGGCCCGTCCATGCCGGCGTGCATCGAGAGCTCGAACGTGAGGCCGGTCTCGGCGCCAGGGTCGAGGGTGGTCGGGCCTTGGAACGTGAAGTCGCCGGGGCAGCAGCCCTCGTTTATCTGCACGTGTGGTTCGCCGATGGTGACGGCGTCGCTCCCCGTGTTGGTGATTGTCCAGTTGGGTCGCACTGCGACGTCCAGCGCGACCCGGCCGAGCGCCCAGGTGGCGGGTTCGGCACTGACCCCGCTAGCTGTGGCGGTGCCGGTGGCCGATCCCGGTGTAGCGATGATGGGCATGCCCATGCTGCTGGTCCCGCTGGTGGCGGCCGCAGTGGTGTTCGCAGTGGTGTTCGCCGAGCCACCGGAGGCGATGCGGACGATCGCGAATCCGGACAGGCCGACGACTGCGATAGCAGCGACGGTGCCCAGCAGCACGCTGCGGCGGTGGGTACGTTGGCGCGCGAGTCGCCGGTCGTGGGTGTTGCTCATGGCTGTCCTCCTTGTTTCGCTGCCGGCGGGGGACCGTAGCGATCGACGATGTGCTGGCGTACCTCGGCGACCTCGGTGCCGGCAGCGAAACAAGGAGGACAGCCATGAGCAACACCCACGACCGGCGACTCGCACGCCGACGTACCCACCGCCGCAGCGTGCTGCTGGGCACCATCGCTGCTATCGCAGTCGTCGGCCTGTCCGGATTCGCGATCGTCCGCATCGCCTCCGGTGGCTCGGCGAACACCACTGCGAACACCACTGCGAACACCACTGCGGCCGCCACCAGCGGGACCAGCAGCATGGGCATGCCCATCATCGCTACGCCGGGATCGGCCACCGGCACCGCCACAGCGAGCGGGGTCAGTGCCGAACCCGCCACCTGGGCGCTCGGCCGGGTCGCGCTGGACGTCGCAGTGCGACCCAACTGGACAATCACCAACACGGGGAGCGAC
>JANONE010000483.1:0-3284 GCA_031420675.1 Ilumatobacteraceae bacterium
GCAGCCGTGGCCCGGCAACTGGATGAGCGAGCACCTCGGCCAAGGTGAGCGTCTGCAGCGGGACTTCGGCCAACGCCGTCCCCACCAGCAGCAACTCCCAGCCACCGTCGACGTCGACTTCGGTGATGAGGATGCGGGCAAGTGCGGTGTCGGCGAGTTCGATGCGGGCCAGCGCGATGTCCTTGATCATGATCCGCGCCAATGCGATGCGCGCCAGTGCCGTGTTCTCGACGTCGATGCGGGCCAGCGCGATGCGGGCCAGCGCGATGCGTGCGAGCGCAGTGTCGGTTGGGGAGCCGTTGGTCGCTGCCGGATAGGCAGTTGCGAGCACCGACGTGGGGATGTTCGAGATCGGCACCGTCTGCACGCCGACGTTCACCTGCGTCGGTGTCGCAGCCAGCGAGATGCTGAACGACAGTGGTGCCAGCTCGACTGCACCGAGGTCGCATGCAGCGCCTGAGGGCCGGGCAATGTTGCGTTGATCGATCAAGATCGCCGGGTCGCACGGAGTGGCGTCGATCGCCGGGCTGCCGAGGCGCAGCATCTGCGTCAACGTCGGCCCCCCGTTGTCGGCGAGTGGGTCGAGCGCAGGGTCGAGCGAGATCACGGTGCCGGCGGGGTTGCAGCCTGGCGTGCTCTCGACCAGGTTGACACCCTGGAACGTCGGCGTGCCGTAGCAGTCGCGCGCTGCCGGCGCGTTGTTGTCGGCGAGGATCGAGCTCTTCAAGGTGAAGGTGCCACCAACCCGATAGATGCCGCCGCCGTTGGAGTTGTTGGAGTTGTTGCCCGTGATGTTCGAGTGCACGATGAGCACAGAGCCGCTGCTGGCGATGCCGCCGCCACCGCCGGCCGAGTTGCCGGACACGGTGGAGTTCCGAACCGTCACCGTGCCGGCGTTGAACAGACCGCCACCCTTGCCGGACGACGTGTTGCCCGACAGCGTGCTGCGCTCGACGGTGAGCGTGCCGGAGTTGTGCACGCCGGCACCCTCCTTCGCACTGTTCCCGCTGATCGTGCTCTCGACGAGGACCAGGTTGGTGCCGGCCGCTGTGCGAATGCCACCGCCGCTGTTGTTGCCCGAATTACCGCCGGAGACCCGCACGCCGCGGACGGTCACCGTGGTCGCCGTGGACGCGAGGTCGAAGACGCGATCGCTCCAGCCGACGATGCTGGTCGCCGCCGGGCCGCTGGGCTTGGCGGCACCGACGATGGTCACCGGCTTGGTGAGGTCGAGGTCGCCCGTGTCCGAACCGGATCCGCCGTTCAGTAGGTACGTGCCTGCCGGGACCGTGATGGTCGCTCCGCTCGATGCATTCGCTGCGGCCACCGCGGCACGCAAGGAACACGACGACGTCGCGACCCCCGCAGTGCAGGAACCGCCCGCCGGGTCGTTCGGCGTCCCGACGATGAACTGCGGTGGTGGAGCAGCCAACACGACCGCCTGCTGGACCGCGACTGGCACGAGGGCAGACGCACATGTAACCGCGGCAATTAAAAACCCAACCCTCTTGCCGCCCATCCGAGTCCTCCCGATCGCCCGCAGGCACACTAAGGGGTGTACTCCACTGCAGCAATCGCGAACAATCAAGCAATTGACCTTTGTTCTCTCTCCAGGCTGCACTTTCTTGAAATAGCACACTATGAGCGGTTGTTGGACCGCACTTCGTCGCCGTGACGGCGACACGTGCCATATCGGCTCGCTCAACACATCAGGATCTGTGCGTGCCCGCCAATGATGGTCGGGTCCATGTGCGCTCCCTGTTGAGCGGCTCCGGGTGACTTATCGGTCGGGTTCGATCGTGCGGGCGTACTCGGTCTCGTCGCAAGCGACGAGGACAGAGCAGGTCGCAGTTCGGGCAACTGCGCTGGCGGTGGATCCGAGGCGAAGGTGACGCAGGCCAGTGAGGCCGCGGGTGCCGAGTGCTACGAGGTCGGGGGAGGTATCAGCGAGGTGGCGGTGGATCATCGTGGTTGGTTTGCCGCTGTAGGCCCGGACGGTGACGGTTGCGCCGGCCGCCTCGAGTCGCTCGCGGGCACTGCCGGTCGCGGCGTCGACATCGATCCGCCGGTCGTCGACCGCCAGGATGGTGATCGCGAGCTGGTCGGCCCATGGCAGCTCGGCCAGCACTTTGGTGACCCTCTCGGCGTGAGGGGAGCCGTCGGCACAGACGACGACGCTGCGCACGGTATGGCCGTGGCGGGCGATGAGGAGCGGGGCCGGCGGGTGAAGGAGCAGCCAGTCTGCCGTGCTGCCGAGGTGTAGTGCCTTCAGCAGCCCAGGCCCACGCGGTCCGATGACGAGGAGGTCGCTCTCGCGGGAGAGGACCAGGCGTGGGTCGGCTTCGGCGGTGAGCTCGGCTGTCTGGGCGAATTGGGCTTCAGCGAACAGTTTGCGAGGCTGCGGGGGACTCCAGGCGTGGAGCTCGGTGTCTTTACGCGGCAGCGACAACCCCGGGATCTCGGGCATGCGGGCGGCGACGACCTCGAGGCGCCAGCCCGGCCAGCGGTGATTGTTGATGAACAACCAGGCGATGTCGGCTGCTGGTGAACCGTCGTCACCGAACACCAGAGTACGTGGGTCGTTCATGAGGGTGCTCCTCGGCGTCGGGGGCAGCTCACGCCCCCGGCAGCGATCGGTCTGGACACACGATCAACTCTTCCACCGTCGTTGGCGGCATGAAAGGGTCGAAGGTCACGACCCGCGAGGAAGGACAGCATGCATGCGACAGGGCTGGGGTTCGTCGAGTCAGGCACGACGGTTCCTCGCGCCCAGGAGCTTGCGAAGTTCTTCGACGATGAGGATCGGGGTCGCGGCGGCAATCGCGACTACCCAGTCCCCCAGGCTGAGCTGGACGGCGTCGTCTCGCCCGGTGAAGAGCAACTGGATGCGGTCCCAGGACATCGCGCCGATCTGGAGGACGAGGACCGAGCATGACGCGGCCCACAGGGGCCAGTTGGTGAAGGCGTGACTGCGCAGGGCGGAGTGGTCCGGAAAGCGGGCGTTTTGGAGGTTGAACAGCTGGAAGAACACGAAGGCGGTGAGCGCGACGACGGTCCCGCGGGTGGCGTCGGTCTCGCTGACGGATCCTGACCCGACGGTGACACGGTACGCGGCGAGGGTGCCGGCGGTCATGATCGCGCCATAGCCACCGAGGCGGACCAGGCGCCGCATCGTCAGGATCCGGCTGTCCGGTGGCCGTGGTGGTCGAGTCATCGTCCCTGGCCCAGGGGGATCGACACCGAGCGCCATCGCGGGCGGGCCGTCCATGATGATGTTCACCCAC
>JANONE010000484.1:0-3106 GCA_031420675.1 Ilumatobacteraceae bacterium
TTGAATGCGTCGTCGCCGAGCGCAGCGCGCAGTTGACTGACGGCCGCAGTCACGTCGTGGGCATCGTTCGGTTCGAACGGGAGGGCTGACGTCGCTCCCGCAGCGCCCAGCGCGCCGTGCAGCAGGGCGGCCGCTCGATGGTCGCCGATCTGCGTCAGCAGTCCGAACACACGGCGGAGTGAGAGCCTGAGGTTTGCCCAGTCGCCTCCTCGGTTCCAGGTGTCGATGACGACACCAGAGCCGATGAGCGCCGTGCGAACGTCGCCGTTGCGTGCCTCCAGCCACCAGACCTCGGTGTCAGCGAACGCCTCGATCCAGCGGTTTCCTGCAGAACCAGCCAGGTGTGCCGATTCTCGCAGGAGACGCAAGCTTTCGGCAGGTTCCGAGCCCTCGAGTGCCAAACCCAGCGCGTACGCGGCCTGGGCCCGGGCGGTCGGCGATCCGCAGGCCCGAGCTATTGCACTCGCTTCGCCGGCCATAATTGCGCCCTGCACGGTTCGACCGACACTGGTCTCGGCCACGGAGCGCATGTAGAGGGCATGTGCCAGCCGCGCAGCCGAACCGGTGCGAGCAGACGCCACCATCCGGTCGCCCCATTGCAGTGCCTCCTCGGCGTCACCCAGGTAGAACCACGCGTTGACGAGCGTGCGTTCGGCCAGCCCGCTGGTGTCGACACCCTGCTCCTCACCAGCAGCCACGGCTCGCCGAGCGACCTCGATGCTTTCCTGCAGGTTGCCGCGCACGAAGTGCCCATAGCCCACGATCGCCAGCACGGTGGGGTACCGGGGGTGCGCGCAAGCCCCCGGCAAAGCGATGGACGTCGCGGCCCACGATGTCAGCTCGTAGCGGATCCGTCTGAATGCGAACTCCCGCAACGCGCAGGTGATCCGAAGTGCTGCATCGACGTTGCCACTGCGAACCGCGTGGCCGAACGCCAAGCGCAGGTTGTCGAAGTTCCACTCGATGTGCTGCGACCACTCGGCTTCATCCGGCCCGGTCATCCCGATGCTGGATCGCTCCGCAAAGTCGGTGAACCAGAGGAGATGCCGCTCAGCGACGACCTCGACCGATCCTTGATCGGCCAGCTTCTCGCGCGCGTACTCCCGCAGCGTCTCCAACAGCTGGTACCGGGCGCTCTGATGGCTGACCATCTGCACCATCGACTTGTCGATGAGGGCCGCGAGGATCTCGACCACGTCGAGCGGATCATCCACGTCGTCCACGCACTCGAGGTCCGGTCCCGCGCACACCGACTCGACCGCAGCGAGATCGAAGCTGCCGGCAAACCCCGACAGGCGGGCGAACACCGCCTGCTCATGGGTACTCAGGTGCTCGAACGACCAGGCGATGGTGTCTCGTAGCGTGCGGTGGCGGGGGTCGGCTGATCGCATGCTGGCGCCCAGCACGCCCGCTGGGAGCATGAGCCGCTGGAGGATGGTCTCGGGTGACAGCGAGCGGAACCGTGCAGCGACAAGTTCGAGTGCAAGAGGCAGGCCGTCGAGACGCCGGCAGATCTCGCCGATGACGGCGGCATTGGCGGCGGTCATCGAAAATCCAGGGACTGCTGCGGCAACCCGGTCGAGAAGCAACTCCACCGCAGGCGCCGCCGCGACCGCCATCGGGTCGGCGTGGTCCGAAGCGCCCACCGACAGCGGGGCCACGACGACCACGACTTCGCCGGGCAACCCGAGTGGCTCGCGCGATGTGGCGAGCATGTGCACACGAGGGCACAGCACCCGGACCCGATCCACGAACGGCACCAAGGTTTCGAGGAGGTGTTCGCAGTTGTCGAACACGACGAGCTGCTGCTGGTCGCGCAAAGCAGCGATCAGCGTCTCTTCGATGGTGAGGTGCTGGCGTGGTTGCACGTCGAGAGCCGTCGCGACCGCGTCGGCCAACGAGTCTATGTCGCTCATCGCGGCGAGCTCGATGAACGCCACGCCGTCAGCGAAGCCAGTGGCCGTGGAAGCGATGCCACGCGCCAACCGGGTCTTGCCGACGCCACCCGGCCCCACCAACGTCACGAGCCGAGCGGAGCCGATCGCCTCGGCGATCCGAGCCAGATCTGACGAGCGGCCCACCAGACGCGTAGGACCGTCCATCACGGGTCGTCGATTGCAGGCGACCAGGGCGCCATCGGGCTTTCGGAGCAGTGCCGGGTCGTCAGCGAGGACCTGCGCCTCGATCGCGATGAGAGCCGAAGATGGATCCAAACCCAGCTCATCCCGCACGCGCCGGCGGAACTCGCTGGCACTTCGCAGCGCGTCCGCGTGACGACCATGGCGGAACAGCGCCACCATCAGTTGACGGACGAATCGCTCGCGTAGTGGATTGGTGAGCGTGAAGCCCTCGAGATCACCGATCAGCGATGTGTCGCCGCCAGCAGCCAGGCGGCACTCGAACCAGGCCTCGACCACGGTGAGATGGAGCTCGTCCAACCGTACGGACTCCGGCAGGATCAAGGCGGCGTCGGCCAAATCGCCGAATGCCGGACCATGCCACCAGTCGAGCGCTGACGCATACAGCTGCGCCGCCTCTGCCGGGTCAACCGTCTCGCGCGCGCGTTGTGCTGATCGGGTGAAGCGATCGACATCGAGCGCGCCCTCGGGCAGATCCAGCCGGTACCCACGGTCGAGCGCCACGACACGGCCGTCCGGCACCAGCAACCGACGCAGACGCGACAAGTGACTCTGCAGCGTGGCCACTGCTGCCGCAGGTTGCTGATCACCCCACAGCGCCTCGCACAGGCGATCGACCGAGATGACCGAACCCCGATGAGCAGCGAGGAGCGCCAAGACCAACCGAAGCTTGGGGCTCAGCGAGGTCGACCGCCCAGGCCCGTCGATCGACACCGGACCGAGGATCCTCACGGTGAGCGACATCGCATGATTGTGGCCTATCCACTTGCCATCTGCTGCAAAAAGACCGCAAGCATGATGTCATCAGACCGCAAGCAGGGTCGTTCATGATGCTCGACAGACCAACACTGGGATCTACGAGAGGAACGAGTCCGATGAATCCGAACAAGGCACTCTGGGAGAAGGGCGACTTCACTCGCATTGCGGCCAGCATGCGAGACAGCGGTGAGGCGCTCGTCAAGAATTTG
>JANONE010000485.1:0-4318 GCA_031420675.1 Ilumatobacteraceae bacterium
GCAACGGCACGGCGGCGTTGATGTGGTCGTTGTGACCGTGGGTGAGCACGATCGCCTTCACCCGCCGCCCGCCCACGGCACCCACGATCGTCTCGTGGTCGTGGGCGGCGTCGAGCACGATGACCTCGCGGTCGTCGCCGACGATCCAGATGTTGTTGGTGACTTCCCACTCTCCGCCGTCGAGGGCGAAGATGCCATCGGTCGTGACCAGTTCGATCGTCACAGCGCGACCCTGCTCACAAGACCAATGCTCACAGAACGACTACCGAGCGCAGCACTTCGCCACGCTCCATCTTGTGGAACGCCTCCTCGACGGCGTCGAGTGTGATTGTCTCGCTGACGAACTTGTCCAGCGGGAGGCGGCCCTGCTGATGTAGCGCGACCAGCATCGGGAAGTCGCGCGATGGCAGGCAGTCGCCGTACCACGACGACTTCAGCTGACCACCGCGACCGAACACCTCGATGAACGGCAGTTCGAGCACCATGTCGGGACGGGGCACCCCCACCAGGACAACGGTGCCGGCGAGGTCGCGTGCCTCGAAGGCCTGCTTGTAGACAGCCGGGTGGCCAATGGCCTCGATGCACACGTCGGCGCCGTTGCCACCGGTGACCGACCTGATGTACTCCACGGGGTCGGTGGTCTTGGAGTTGCACGTGTGGGTGGCGCCGAACTGCTTGGCCCACTCCAGCTTCCGATCGTCGATGTCGACGGCGATGATGGTTTGCGCGCCGGCGAGCAGTGCCCCGGCAATGGCTGCATCGCCCACGCCGCCGCAGCCGAACACGGCCACGGAATCGCCGCGGCCGACGTTGCCGGTGTTGATTGCGGCACCGATGCCCGCCATCACACCACAGCCCAGCAGGCCTGCGGTGGTGGCGGGAACGGACGGGTCCACCTTGGTGCACTGACCGGCGGCCACGAGCGTCTTGTCGGCGAAGGCACCGATGCCCAGCGCCGGCGAGAGCACCGTGCCATCCTCCAGCGTCATCTTCTGCGTCGCGTTGAAGGTGTTGAAGCACAACCACGGACGCCCGCGCAGGCAGCTGCGACAGTTACCGCAGACAGCGCGCCAGTTGAGGATCACGAAGTCGCCGGGCTTGACGTTGGTGACACCCTCGCCCACGGATTCGACGACGCCGGCCGCCTCGTGACCGAGCAGGAACGGGAACTCGTCGTTGATGCCACCCTCGCGATAGTGCAGGTCGGTGTGGCACACGCCGCACGCCTGCACCGCGACCACGGCCTCACCGGGGCCGGGGTCAGGGACCACGATCGTCTCGATCGACACCGGCGCGCCCTTGCTGTGCGCCACCACTCCACGAACCTTCTGCGACATAGCCCCTCCTGGATCCGAAACCGAGTCGACACTAGTGAATCCTGCAACGATTGCGCGAGGAGTGCAGGGCAACTCTGCGTCAGGCGACTGTTGCGTGGGTTTCTACAGCTGCGCAAAGCCCCGCCATGAGTGCCTGCAGAGCGAACTCGAAACGATCGTCGGCCGAGCCGTCGTAGAGGTGGCCGGCGACGGCGACGGCGTTCGGGAACTTCGTTGCGTCGAGCGAGGCGTAGTGGCGTCGCCAATCGCCGTATGCGCGTCGTCGATCCGCCGGCGACTCGGCCGCGAGCGTGGCATCGATCGCGGCAGCGCCCACGGTCAGCTCGATCAACGAGTGGTACGCGGCCGCGGCTGCGGCAGGAGCAAAGCCACCCCGTCGAAGTTCGCGCAACAGCGCTTCGGTGATCCGCAACTCGTTGGTCAAACGCGTCGGCGCAGCGCGCACGAGCGCTGCCAACCGCGGCTGGCGCAGTTGGACAGCGCGCAGCTCCACACAGATCCTGTGCACCGCCGCCTGCCACGCCTCGCCTCGCTTGTTCGTGACCCGGACGGAGGCGAGGAAGTGGTCGCCGACGGCCCGCTGCAGTTCGTCCATGTTGGAGTAGTGGCGGTAGAGAGCACTCGGGTCGCAGCCCAGGGCGTCGCCCAGCCGGCGGGCGCTCAACGCCTCCGACCCGTGCTCGACCACCAGTTGAGCGGCGGCCTCGACGATGCGCTCGCGGCTCAACGCCGCCGGACGGCCCATCAGGTCGCGGCCATCAGTCGTGCGGCCATTAGTCGTGCGGCCATCAGTCGAACAACCCCGCCGTGCCGAGGCGTTCGGTGCACACTTCGGCGCTCCACGGCAGCATGGTGCTGCCCAGCCGCGCGTCGCGGTACATGCGCTCGAGCGGCATGTTCTTCTGCATCGACTGGCCGCCGCACACGCGGATCGACATGCTCGCAACTTCAGCTGCGTGTTCCATCACGGTGATCGCCGCTGCCCAACCGCGCACCAACTCGTCCTCGGTGGGGTCGATGACCGCCTCGTCGATCGCCCGGTACATCATCGCCCGCGACTGTTGGTGCTTGAGCTGCATCTGCGCCCACCCGACCTGCTTGATCGGGTGGTCGCGCCGGGAACCGCTCACTTGACCGGGCAGCTCGCCCCGCAGGTAGAGGCGGGTTGCATCGATGACGCCGCCGGTAAGGCCGAGGTAGCTGGGGCACAGGGAGAGGAACAGCCACGGGTAGCGCAGCGCCGCCTGGTTGTACATGCCGGCCGGCATCCATTCGTTGGAGTGGGGTACGAACACATCCTTCATCAGCAAGGTTCGCGAGACCGTGCCGCGCATGCCGAGTGGATCCCAGTCGTCGACGATCTGCACGCCCTCGCCATCGCTCGGCACGCCGAGGAGACGGATCTCGCCCTCGCCGGGCACCAGGCAGGTGACGTTGTAGAACGTGGCCGCGCCGGACAAGGAGGCGAAGATCTTGCGGCCGGTGACCAGCCATCCGCCATCCACCGGCACGGCCTTGGTGGCCACGCCTGCGGTCGCACCCGGGGCGAGGCCCTCCGAGAACGGCTGGCTGTGAATGTCGCCGCGCTCGATGACGCCGCGATACATCTCGGTGCGCGTCGCCTCGTGCCGCTCCCGCTGCTCAGCGGTCATGTCCAGCAGGTCGGCAACTTCGCCACACCACAACATCGTCGCGTTGTGCATGTTGAACGTGAGGCCCGTTGCGCCACAGTGTCGGCCGACCTCCTCGCTGACCCGCACGTAGTCGGCGTAACTGGCCCCGAGGCCGTCATAGCGGGCCGGCACGCTCACGCCGAGCAGGCCGTTGGCCCGGAAGTCGGCAAAGTTCTCGAACGGGAAGCTGGCCTCGAGGTCGTACTTCACCGCTCGTTCCTTCATCGCCGGGCCCATTGCTCGCGCCAGGCCGACCATCTCGTCACGCGTCATCGCAGATTCCTCATGCCCGGCACTTCACCAGATCCTCGGTCATTTGTCAACACTGTTGACAAACCTCACGCGCCTGCCATACTCGGCTGCATGACTCACGACGTCGACAGCGCGCGCTTCGCTTGGCGCGAGCGCGGCGACGGCCCGCTCGTCGTGCTGCTGCACGGCCTGGGTGGCAGCCGAATCTCGTGGGAACCACAGCTGGAGAGCCTCGGTGAGCGCCGGCGTGTAGCGGCGTGGGATCTACCGGGCTATGGCGCTGCCGCTCCCCTGCCCGACCAGCAGTGCACCTTCCGTGCGCTGGCCGCTGCCGCGGCCGACTGGATCGTCGAGTTGGGCGCAGAGCAGGCCCACGTGGTCGGCATCTCGATGGGCGGCATGATCGCCCAGTACCTGGCTGCGTGGCATCCCCAGCGGGTGCGATCGTTGACCCTGCTGTCCAGCAGCCCCTGCTTCGGGATGGACGGCACGACACCGGAGACGTGGCTCGCCGCTCGCCTCGCCCCGCTCGACGAGGGTCTGGAACCGGCCGAGTTCGCCGAGCGCGTGCTGCGTGGCCTCGGTGGCGCCCACCTCGGCCCAGACGCACTCGAGAGCCAGCGAGCGGCAATGGCCCGCATCACCGGGCCGGCACTGCGCCGCAGCATCGAATGCCTCGTCACTCACGACGCCCGTCGACTGTTGCCGTCCATCAACCAGTGGGCACTGGTGCTGGTCGGCGAGTTCGACGGCGAGACACCACCGGAGTATTCGCACTACCTGGCCGAACACATGCCGCGCGCCAGGCTCGTGATCGTGCCCCATGCCGGGCACCTGTTGAACGTGGAAGCCCCCGATCACGTCAACCGACTGATCGCAGATCACCTCACCTTCGTGGAGGCCGCATGACCACCGAGTGGCGTTACATCAAGGCGTTCGCGGCGCACTTCGCGCGCTGCGGCCTGACCGAGGGCGAACAGGTCGCAGTCCTCAGCGAGTCGCAGAGCCGGCAGGCACTGGTGGAGACGGCGCGCCTCGCGGCCCAGTCGCTCGGCG
>JANONE010000486.1:0-1828 GCA_031420675.1 Ilumatobacteraceae bacterium
GTCGTAGAGGGCGGCGTTCTCGTGGCCCATGACATACAGCGCAAAAAGTGCGAAGGACCCGAACACCCCGCCGCCGCAGTAGGTGATGACCTGGCGAGAAGGCTCCAGTCCGACCGGTTCCCACAGCCGCGCAAGCTCTGCGGCGGGCAAAAGGGTCTGGGTGGACGGGTCGACATTGGCCGGCGCGGGCACGTTGTGAGCGGTCGGGATATGACCGGCCCGGTGCTTCGGGTACAGGCAGGCCTCTCCCGTGAAGAAGACCTCGGGCAACGCGTCGACGATGCAGATGTCGTCACGGCCGATGGCCCGCATCACCTGCTCGGCGTCGACCCGCAGGTCGGGGCGCACCCGCGCCCAAAAGTCCGTTGGGGAGGGCTCGGGTACCTCGCACTCCAAGGGCCGCCCTTGCGCCTCCCAAAGGGTGATCCCACCGTCGAGCAGCTTGACCGCCTCGTGGCCGTAGTAGCGCAAAGCCCACCAGAGCCGCGCCGCCCACGTTCCGCCCTTGTCGTCATAGATGACCACGGTGCTGTCATTGGCGATCCCGAGGCGGCCCATGAGGGCCTCGAACCGGTCGGGCGACACCACGACGACGGGGTTGTCCGGATCGGCCAGGTCGGCCATCACATCGACGAACACCGCCCCTGGGATGTGAGCCTCACCGTAGGCGTCACGTCCGGCGACGGCCTCCAGCACTCCCTCGGAGGTGGCCCTCAAGTCAAAGCGGGCATCCACCACCCGGACCGACTGGTCATCGAGATGATCGGCGAGCCATTGTGGCGAGGCCAACGCCTCGGGATGCCCGTAGGACACTGCGTGCATCACCTACCTACCGACCCTCGGGCCTGGGTGAGCACCTCGACACCGGTGGTCCCGGTACGTAGAGACATGCCTGTATCCGATCGAAGGACGAGATGAGGTGGACTCGGCAGGATTGCACGAACATTCAATACATGTCAATATCTAGAATTCCAAATTCCCAGAACCGGTCGGCGAGAACTGCGCGGAGATCCAAGGACGCGAACGCCTACCCAACGCTCGATGAAGCCGTCTCCCGCGACGAGGCTGAACGGATCGCAAAGCTGTTCAAAGCCCTTGCCGACCCGACCAGGATCCAGCTCCTCGGACTGCTCAGGGCCAGGCCGGGCGGAGAGTGCGGCTACGACCTCACCGGTCCACTCGGCATCTCCCAGCCGAGCGTGAGCTACCACGTGCGGATCCTCCACGAGGCCGGACTCGTGACCCGTGAACGGCGCGGAAGCTGGGTCATCTATCGAATCTGCGAGGAGCGCCTGGCCGACGTTCGTCGGGCCGTAGGACCGGCCTCACCGGACGCCGGCAGGTGACGACCGGCCACTCCCCGATCGGGGAGGTTGCTTCAGTTGCAGCTTCGTTCGTTTCCCGGGCCTCGCCTCGATGTTCGGTGCTGCCTGTGCGAACCGATCAAGGTGTGCCCTCGTGGCCCTGAATTGCGATTCGTTCGTGATCACAATCCTTCTCCCTTCGAAAGGTTGATGACGACAATCCCTTTGCGGCCGGCGGCGCGTTCGTTCTGGAAGAACTCGGCGAACCCCAACCCCGACCCTGCCTCGACGACGTTCGGCAGCAACTCGCCACCGAAACCTCGCCCTCTGCGCCGTCCGCCCGTTCGACAGATCCAACAACACGGGATCGAGCACTTCGAGGTCGACACCGTCGGTGTCCCAACAGGCGTCAAAATCGGCCGGCTCGTCCTGGCTGTCACAAAGCTGCCGTTCAGCTACAGTCGATGACACCCAGCCGCTCGCAGTAACTCGATCGCATCCGCGAGACCATCGAATAGACGCCG
>JANONE010000487.1:0-1622 GCA_031420675.1 Ilumatobacteraceae bacterium
GGTCGCCCCGCTCGCCGCGCTGACGACAGCGCTGGTGCCCGTGGCTGCCGATGTGATCGGGGGCATCTCCCTGCCCGGCGGGCGATGGGCAGGCCTCAGCCTGGCCTTGATCGCGATCCCAGCTCTCGCCTTCCGGCGCGATGTGGGGAGCGGCTCGATGTCGTTGCGGCAGGAGATCGGCTACGCAGTGCTCGCGGGTCTCGGCTTCGCCGGTTTCTTCATGGCGATCGGGCACACCAGCACCGACAGCGGCCAGTGGCCGGTCGCGTTCGCGGCCTTCGGCGCCACCACCACCATGAGCGCGTTGTGCGTCGCCCGCCACGTGCCCGTCGGCCGGCCGCCCGGCCTCGCGCTGCTGACCGGCCTGCTCATGGTCGGCTCCGGCCTCGCCATCACGCGCGCGCTGCAAGTCGGCCCGATCGCGGTGGCGACGGTGCTCGGCTCGCTCTACCCGCTGGCCACCACGGCGCTGGCGCACCGCTTCGACCACGAGCCTGTTGGCCGCCTCAACGTGGCAGGCATCCTGCTCGCGATCGCCGGCGCGTCACTGATCGCCGTCTATCGCTAGCAGCCTGCCGGGCCAGCACGTTCGTGCTTTCCTCTCAGTTGGTCAGCAGGGCGGCGACCGTTTCCTTGAGGGGCTCGCGGAAGTCGCGTAGGGGGGCGAAGCCGGCCATGCGCAACACGGCGTTGTCCAGCGCGCTGTTGGCCGGGCGCGGCGCAGGCCGTTTTGGCTGCAGATCGGCGGTGGCGATGGGCTGCACCATCTCTGGATCCTTGCCCATCGCGGTCACGACCTGCTGGGCGAACTGGTACCACGAGCATGCGGTGTGGTTGGTCGCGTGCACAACTCCACTCAGTCGATCGAGCGCCAGGCGGCGCACCACAGGCGCCAGATCGTGAGTGAACGTGGGGTGACCCACCTGGTCGGCCACGAACGAAAGCTGCGAATGTTCGTTGGCGAGACGCATGATCGTCTTCACCATATTGGCGCCGTTGACGCCGCACACCCACGAGGTGCGCACGACGGTGGCAGACGGGCCGAGCACGAGGGCTTCCCGCTCGCCGATCAGTTTGGTGAGGCCGTACACGCTCTGTGGGTCGGTGTCGTCCCACTCGTGGTACGGCCGATCGAGGTTGCCGTCGAATACGTAGTCGGTGCTCAGCTGCACCAGGTGGGCGCCGACGCGATCGGTGGCCTCGGCGAGCCACCGCACCGCCATGCCGTTGATCGCGAGTGCGAAGTCGGGGTCGCCTTCGCACGCATCGACGGCGGTCCACGCTGCGCAGTTGATGACGGCATCGGGTCGCAGCGAGGTGATCGCACCGTGGGCAGCCGAGCGCGACGCGATGTCGAGACCGACACGGTCGAAGGCGTGCACCTCGTCGCCGGCGGCCGTGCAGGCGGCGACGAGATCGAGCCCCAACTGACCACCGGCACCGGTGATGAGCACTCGCATCTACAGACCCGCCTTGGCTTTCAAAGGCTCCCACCACCAACGGTTGTCGCGGTACCACGCAACCGTGTCGGCCAGCCCCTGCTCGAACGACTTCTCCAGCTTCCACCCGAGGGCGGTGATCCTGTCGATGTTGACCGAGTAGCGGCGATCGTGGCCGAGGCG
>JANONE010000488.1:0-4067 GCA_031420675.1 Ilumatobacteraceae bacterium
AGGTGGGTCGCTACGTCCGTAATGGGGTGTATTCTGTTGAAAAACTCCGAGAAGGTTTTTGCGGGGCAATAATAAAACTCTAGCAGGTGCCACGGCGCAAGGATGATTCAAGAAGTCCTAACTTGCTGAATTATTGTTGCTGAATCTGCGCCTTGGCGATGCTCTCCCAGAGTTTTTCAACACAATAGACCCTATTCCAGACATCCGCGCGAAATGATGACGCCCCCTTATTGGTTGCCGTCTGCAGCGGCTCTTCAATCCTACGAGGTGATAGCGCCATCGCTGTTGAAAATGTCGGCGGCGACCTTCCACTCGCCTCCAAACTTCCGCCACACGACGACATGGACCTCAATCTGTTCGTCGAGACCGGTGTCGCACTACATGAGGTGGTCACTGGCGGTCGTCGCCCAGGCGGCGGCCGTCCGCGTAGTGCAGCTCGTGGCGCACCGTCCCGTCATTGCGCCACTTGCGAACCGCCGGCGCACCGTCCGTGCCGTCTTGACGCCTGCCTGACCGGTAGCGCTCTTCGTAGTGCACGCGCCCATCGGCGAAGAAGCCGCGGGCGGCTGGCATGGACGCCGTCGGATCGTGCAGCAGCCCGTGCTTGTAGAACAGTTGGTACTTCAGTTTGCCATCAGGACGGAAGCGGCGATATGCGGGGTATTGGCGGCCGGGGTCGTGCAACTGCCCCCCGCGGTACCACGCGACATAGCAGATGGACCCGTTGGCCTGTCTGCGCACGCGGCCGGTGAAACCGACGGGGATCTCAGCCTCGTCTTCGATGTCGATGGTGGTGATGACACGAAAAGTGAGCGAATTCGGAACCAGATCGATCAACTCCATGGACCGGTATCGCCCCCGATGGCGACCGACTTGAGGAATCAATTCAACTTGGCCAGATACTCGATCTGCGGAGGGTCGGCGTGGACGCTCAGACCGCGAGGAGGTCGCGGGCGCCCGTGTCGGAGGATGGGTGACGCAGCTTGCTCATGGCACGTGCTTCGATCTGGCGAATACGCTCGCGGGTGAGGTTGAAGTGCTCGCCAACCTCTTCCAACGTGCGCGGCTCGCCGCGGTCGAGGCCGAAGCGCAGCTTCAGGATCTCGCGCTCGCGCTCGTCGAGCGGGGCCAGCAGGCGAGCGATCTCATCGGGCAGCAGCGCGGTGGCGGCCACCTCGAACGGGCTCTCGGCCGAACGATCCTCCACCACGTCGCCCAGTTCGGCGTCGCCGTCTTCGCGCAGTGGCTCGCTGAGCGACAACGGTTCGGCAGCGAAGCGCAACGCTTCGGTGACCTTGTCCTCCGGCATCTCGACTTCTTTGGCCAATTCGCTGAGCGTGGCCGGACGACCCAGCTTCAGCTCGAGCCGGCTGCGCGCCTTCTGCAGGCGAGCGAGTGTGTCGCCGGCATGCACAGGCAGGCGAATGGTTCGGCCCGTGTTGGCGATGCCGCGCGTGATGGCCTGACGGATCCACCACGTCGCGTACGTGGAGAACTTGAAGCCCTTGCGCCAGTCGAACTTCTCCACGGCGTGCATCAGGCCGAGGTTGCCCTCCTGGATGAGATCGAGCAGCGGCAGACCCGACGCCTGGTACTTCTTGGCGATGGACACCACCAGGCGCAAGTTGCTCTGCACGAACGCGCGCTCGGCATCCTCGCCCTCGCGAGCGGCCCGGCGCAGTTCACGCTTCTTGGCCGCAGTGAGGTCGCCGGCACCGTCGAGGTCGACAATTGCTGCCTTGCCGATCTCGATCTGCTTCGCGAGCCGGACCTCGTCATCTTTGGTGAGCAGCGAGTACTGACCTATATCGGTCAAGTACAGGCGGACCAGGTCTTCTTCGTCCCGTTCCACGCGATCTTTCGCCACGACTGCTCCTCAACGCCTCACGGTATGAACCCTGAATGACAAACACCTGAACAGCTTGAACCCTGAACGGCTTTCGGAGGGGCTCGCCCCCGCCGGTGATCACGTCACGATACCGACGCCGTCAAGCCCCTCACACCCCGTGCACAGATTCACAAGGAGTATCGAGGAGAGCGATGGGAGGGCGGAGGGTATCGTTCGCCGCTATGGCAGAGCAGGCGATCAGCAACCGGGCGACGAACGACATCGAACTGGCGATCGTGACGATGCGGTTCGACGCGGCCGACCCAGCCGCGCTGTTGGCCGTGCTCTCCAAGTACGTGGTGCTCACGCGCATGGAGCCAGGGTGCCGCAACATCGACCTGTGCTCGTCGGTCACGCATCCTGCCCGCTACCTGCTGATCGAGAAGTGGGAATCGGGCGAGGCACAGCGATTCCACTTCGACAGCGCGGGCATGGTGGAGATGGCGGAGAGCTGCGCCGGGCTGCTCACCGCACCACCCGACATCGACCTGTGGGACGGTCCCAGTGCACACGACCTGCGCTGAGACGTGCGGAAGCCAGGCTGAAGCCGTCCGACCTCGCTGGTGGTCGCTGGGCATCATTCCCAGTTAGCGTGCTGCCTACGGACTCGGCACTGACCCGAGCCCACAACGAAAGAGGTCACCGTGGCCAATCCGATCATGAACGACAAGGCAGTCGACGAGGCTGCCCGCGCCGGCTGGGGTACACCAAACCCTGCAGGGCGCAGCACACCGATGGGTTCGATCACCGGTGCGCCCATCACCGATGGCCCCATCAGTGGCTGGCACTCGCAGACGATGACCGTGGGCGGCACGGCCACCGCCACGGGTGTGCTCCTCGTGCTGGTGCTCGTCACCGCCACGGTCGGCTGGATGATGACGTCGGTGGGCGACTCCAAGGCTCTGCCGCTGGCGCTCGGCGCGATGATCTTCGGCTTCGTCTTGGCGATCGTGCTGCGTTTCAAGCCCACGCTCGCCAAGGTGCTGGCGCCCATCTACGCGCTCGCGGAAGGTTTCTTCCTCGGCGTCATCTCGCGGATCTACGACGCTCAGTACCAGGGCATCGTCCTGCAGGCCGTCGGCGCCACGCTCGCCGTGTTCGTCGTGATGCTGGTGCTGTACAAGTCGCGCATCATCAAAGTCACCGACCGCTTCCGCCGCATAGTAATCATGGCGACGATGGGCCTGATGGCCTTCTACCTCATCTCGTTCGTGATCAGCCTTGCGGGTGGCAACGTCTCGTTCCTCGACTCTGCGAGCCCGCTGGGCATCCTCTTCAGCGTGTTCGCTGCCGGCCTGGCGGCGATGATGCTGGCGGTCAACTTCGACACCATCGAGCGCGGCGTTGCCGCTGGTTGGCCCAAGGGCATGGAGTGGTACTGCGCGTTCGGGATGCTGGCCACGCTCGTGTGGTTGTACCTCGAGATCCTTCGGCTGCTCGCCAAGCTCAACCGCCGCTGAGCGGGCTGCGTTCGCGGCAGTTCACAAGCTGCGCAGGAAACCCAACAGCGCGTCGCCCAGTCATGGTGTCGCAATGAGCCTGGCTGAGCTGCTGATGGCTTCCAGCTCGCACCACGTGAGGCCGTCGGTGGCCCAGATCTGTGCGAACGCGGCGTCGGCCGCATCGGTGAAGCCGTGGCGGTTGCGGAAGTTGTAGATCCATCGCTGCTTGTTCACCTTCAGCCCCAGCCGGGTGAGCCGGCCGGCGCAGTAGGTCTCCCACGCCGCCATCTGGCGCAGCTCGAGGTCGTCGTCCGCCGGCGCCGCGCCGAACCCGCCCTGTAAGCGGTCGCGCACGCGTAACAGGATGCGGCCGAGGTTCACCGCTGTGGCCACTTCGCTCTGCTCGCGTGGCCGTCTCGAATCCTCGAACGCCCCGCTCTCCACGCTGATACTGATCGTGTCGCCGTCGTCAGGACCAAAGGTGGCGCGCACTCGGCCGAGCGGCGTCGTCTCGTCGATCTCCACATGCACCGGCCGCTCGATGCCCAACGCACCCACCAACTCGTTCGCGACGCGTGCGACCAGGGCGCTGTCGAACTTCACGAAGCGGAAGGTCTCGGGTGCAACGGTGACGGTCATGCCTCGGCGATCTCCGCGGGGTCGGCGTCGCCGCCCCGCAGGCCGGCCGCCGAGAAGGCCTTGCGTTCCTCCAATGCCTTCAGGCTGACGTCGGCGAT
>JANONE010000489.1:0-5316 GCA_031420675.1 Ilumatobacteraceae bacterium
GCGAACCGGGCCCAACGCCGTGCGCTACGCGTGTTGTACCGGTCGTGCGCATTGTGCGAAGTGCCGTTCGAGCACTGCCAGATCCACCACGTCACCTGGTACACACTGGGCGGATTGACCGATCTGGAGAACCTGCTACCGGTGTGCAACCGCCACCACCACCTCGTCCACGAAGGCGGCTGGCAACTACACCTCGCCGCCGACCGCACCCTCACCACCACCCGACCCGACGGCATCACCAACACCCACGACCCACCCACAGCATGGGCCGCATGAACACGGCCGGTCTGCTGGGTGGTCGGCGCCGAATACGAGAAGGTCCGGTGGAGGGAGCTGATCTGTGCTGCCGCGACGCGAACACGGTCGTGTCCCGATCGCTACTTGCGCAGTTGGGCGTACTCGGCGACTCGCTGAAACACGGCGCTGCCGCCGTCGGCGCAGGCGTTGGTCTTGGCGACGCTGCCACAGTCGAACGGGGGCTGCGGGTCGTACTCGATCATCAGCTGTGCGGCTTCGGCAGCGGTGCGGTCGATCAGCAGCTCCACCAGGCGCAGCGCCATGTCGATGCCACTCGAGACGCCGGCAGCGGTGATGATGCGTTGGTCGAGATGCTCGACCACTCGCGCGGCCGTCGCAATCGCGCCCTGCGCCTCCAACTCCGGGTAGCACGCCCAATGGGTCGTGGCCGTCAGGCCCTGGAGCAACCCGGCGGCGCCCAAGACCAGCGAGCCGGTGCACACCGAGGTGGTGAAGGTGGTGGTCGAGTGCGCGTTGCGCACCCACTCCACGACTTGTTCGTCGTGCACGATCTGGCGCGTGCCGACCCCGCCGGGGAACACGATCACGTCGGGTGTCGGGAAGTCTTCGAACGTGCCGTCGGCAGTGATGCCGAGGAAGCCGTTCTCGCTGCGGATCTCACCGCGCTGGGGGCCGATGAAGGTGACGTCGATGCTCGGGATGCGCTGCAGCACCTCGTACGGGCCGATGCCGTCGAGGGCGGTGAAGTGCGCGAACAGCGGGATGACGACCTGCAGGTTGCTCATCGGTGGTGTGCCTTTCTGGCGGATTCTGAAAGAGTCGTAACGGGATAATGGTGGCTGGAAGGACAGGCTGGGGTCAGGGTGGGGGCAGGGTCAGGCAACGACTCGGAACCGCGTCGGCGCGGCCACCGATTCAACCACCGGCGCTCGCCGGTTGTTCACGGCTACCATGGCGGCGCTCTCCGTTCCGAGCCCTCCGTACTTGAAAGGACTGTCGTGGACGTACGCATCGGCGTCACCCAAACTCCCCGTGAGATCAGTCTCGAACTCGCCGACGATCTCGATCGTGCCGAAATCAAGTCGAAGATCGATGCGGCGCTCACCGGCGCCGTCGACGTGCTGTGGCTCACCGACAAGAAGGGCCGCGACGTCGGTGTCCCCGCCGCCAAGATCGCCTTCGTCGAGCTCGGCGCGGCCGAAGGTGAACGTCGTATCGGTTTCGGCGGCTGAGCCGGAACTGCTGGAGCCGAGCACGATGAAGGGCATCATCCTCGCCGGAGGTACTGGCAGCCGGCTGTGGCCGATCACCCGCGGGGTCAGCAAGCAACTGCTGCCCGTGTACGACAAGCCGATGATCTACTACCCGCTCAGCGCGCTCATGCTCGCCGGTATCCGCGAGGTGCTGATCATCACCACACCACACGAGCAGATCGGTTTTCGAACACTGCTGGGGGATGGCAGCCAGTGGGGCCTCATGCTCGAGTACGCGGTGCAGGAGACGCCGAACGGCCTCGCCCAGGCGTTCGTGATCGGCGCCGATTTCGTCGCCGGTCAGCGCAGCGCACTCGTCCTGGGCGACAACATCTTCTTCGGGCACGGCCTGGTGGACCTGATGCAGTCGGCACGCGATCGCGAGCACGGCGCAACGGTCTTCGGCGATCGGGTCCACGACCCCGAGCGTTACGGCGTGGCCGAGGTCGACAGCAGCGGCAAGGTGCTCAGCATCGAGGAGAAGCCCGCCCGCCCGCGCAGCAACTTCGCGGTCACGGGCCTCTACTTCTACGACGAGCAGGTGGTCGACATCGCCGCCGATCTCGCACCGTCAGCGCGCGGCGAGTACGAGATCACCGACGTCAACGCCGAGTACCTGCGGCGCGGTCAGCTGCACATGGAGCTCCTCGGTCGCGGGTACGCCTGGCTCGACACCGGCACGTACGAGTCGCTGTTGGAGGCCTCCCACTTCGTGGCCACGCTGGAGAAGCGGCAAGGCCTGCAGGTCGCCTCGCCGGATGAGATCAGCTTCGCCGCCGGCTGGATCGACGTTGCGCAGTTGCGCGCCAACGCCGAGCCGATGAGCAAGAATCCGTACGGCCAGTACCTCCTGCGGCTCGCCGGTGAGGGCCTCCAGGCGTGACGCCCAACCCAACGAGGTGCAGGCAATGAGTGGCCTGCTCGATCGGCAGCTGCTGTTCGTGAGCGGTAAGGGTGGCACGGGCAAGACCAGCGTCGCCGCCGCGCTCGCCGATCTGGCGGTGCGCCAGGGCAAGCGCACGATGGTGTGCGAGATGGACGCCAAGGGTTCCCTCGCCGCGGCGTTCGACGTGCGCGAACTGAGCTTCCAGCCCAGCGAGGTGCAGCCCGGCCTCTTCGCGATGGTGATGAACACCGAGGACTCGTTGCGCGAGTACCTGCGCCTGTTCATCCGCATCCCGCTGGTCGCCCGCATCGGCCCGCTGGCCCGCACGTTCGACTTCGTCGCCGACGCTGCGCCCGGAGTGAAGGAGATCCTCGCCATCGGCAAGTTGTGTCACGAGGTGCGAGCGCAGCACTACGACCTCGTCATCGTCGACGCCGAGGCCAGCGGCCACATCGTCGCCCAGATCGACGCGCCGCGGGCCATCCGCGAACTGGTGCAGGTGGGCATGGTGCGCGATCAGACCGACTGGATGCTGGAGATCCTCGGCGATAAGAGGCGCACCGGCCTCGTGGTGGTCACCACCCCGGAGGAGATGCCAGTCACCGAAACGCTCGAGCTGGTCGAGAAGGTGCGCAGCACCACCGACGTCGACGTGGCTGCGATCATCGCCAACAGGGTGTTGCCGCAGTGGTTCTCCGCACCCGACGAAGCAGTGTTCCAATCACTGCTCGCACCCGCCGCGCAGGCGAGGATCTTCGCTGCGGTCGGCCCCAAGGTGGCCACCGTCTTCGAAGCGGCCTCATTGGCGCAAGCCCGTCGGGAGGTGGCCGTGAGCAACTTGGGTCGCCTGCGCGACGGGGTGCCTGGCGAGGTACCGCTCGTGTTGGTGCCCGAGTTGTTCACCCACGCGGGTGGGCGTCGGGTGGTGTCGTTGCTCGCCGATGCGCTGTACGACGAGCTGGGCGGCATCGTGGGCAAGGAAACGACCTGATGGTTCGCGACGCGCGCCGCGAGCTGGCCGAACTGCTCAGTGCCAAGGAGATGATCGTGGTGTGCGGTAGCGGCGGCACCGGCAAGACCACCATCGCTGCCGCCCTCGGAGCGCAAGCGGCGGCCGTGGTGGGTGGCAGGGTGCTGGTGCTCACCGTCGACCCTGCCCGCCGGCTGGCCACAGCGTTGGGCATCGGCTCCTTCGGCAACACTGCTGTTCGGGTGCCGGCGAAGGCCTTCGCCGCTGCCGGCCTGGAGTGTCGCGGCGAGCTGTGGGTGGCGATGCTCGACACGAAGGCCGGATGGGACGAACTGATCCGTCGCCACGCCCCCGACGCCGAGCTGCGCGACACCGTGTTGGCAAATCCTCTGTACAGGAACATCACCGGTCGTTTCGTGAACAGCCACGACTACTTGGCGATGGAGCAGCTGTACGACCTTCACGCCTCCGGGCAGTACGACCTGGTCGTCATCGACACGCCCCCGTCGCGTAACGCGCTCGACCTGCTGGATGCCCCGGGGCGCATGCGCGAGTTCTTCGGCAGTCGGCTGTTGAAGTGGCTCACCGTGCCCTACCGGTCGCGGCTGTTCACGATGGCGTCCAAGCCCTTCTATCAAGTCGCTGATCGCATCCTCGGTTCACGATTCCTGCAGGACATCGCCGAGTTCTTCGTACTGTTCCAGACGATGGAGGCTGGCTTCGTCTCCCGCGCGAAGGAGGTCGAGCGCCTGCTCACCGACGATGGCACCGCCTTCATCGTGGTCAGCACGTTGGAGGCCGCACCGGCGCGCGAGGCCCGATTCCTCGCCGAAGAACTGCGGCAGCGACATATGCCGCTGGGAGCGTTGGTGCTGAACCGTACGCTGCCCGTCGAGGTGCGCCAGCCGGCGGCAGCGAAGGCGGCCGGCAGGCTTGCCGAGGTGGCCGGCGACGCCGACCTGCTCGCCGATCTGGCCGCCACCACGGGCGCCCCCGCTGATGCCGTGCAACACGTGTTGACCGAGGTGGCCGACCGGTTCCGCGACGTGTCGGTGGTCGCCGGCCGCGAGGCCGAGCGTCGCCGCGAACTGGAGGCGGTGGTCCCGCTCGCCGCAGTGGTGCCCACGATGGCCACCGATGTGCACGATCTGCCCGGCCTGCTGGTCATCGGACAGTACCTGCTGGGCAACGGATCGCGATGACACCCCTGCCCGCGTGGCACACTCAACACTCATGGCCACGCTTGGCGAGCTCACACGGCAGCACACCGACCTCAACCGCGACGAGATCGATCACCTGCAGCGACTGATCGGTGAATGGGGCATGCTGGCCGACCTGAGCTTCGCCGACCTGCTGTTGTACGCACTCGGCACCGACGGCACGTGGTACGTGGTGGCGCATGTTCGCCCGGCCACCGGCCAGACGCTGTATCACTTCGACTACGTGGGCACTGCCGCCGCCGGCGAGGAACTACCCCTGCTGGCGAAGGCGTACTCCGAGGGTGAGATCGTCGAAGACGAGCTGCTCGTCGAGGGTGTGCCCGATCCGGTGCGAATGATGGCCGTGCCCGTCCGTGCGGGCGAGCGGTCCATCGCCGTGCTCACCCGGGAATGGTCCAGCAGGTCCGGCCGGCAACCGGGCGAGCTGGAGCGCACCTACGTCGGCCTGTTCCAGCGCTTCGCGGCGATGATTGCAGAAGGTTTGTTTCCTTTTCAGGGCCCGGTTGCCGACTCCAGCGCGGCCCCACGCGTGGGCGACGGTGTGATGGTGCTGGATGAAGAAGCCAGGGTTCGCTACGCCTCGCCGAACGCCGTGTCCGCCCTCCATCGCGTGGGCATCGGCGCCAACGCGGTGGGCATGCGGCTGGCCGAACTGGGGTTCAACGACAGCCCGGTGCGGTTGGCCTACGAGACGAAGATGCCGGTGATCGAAGAGTTCGAGCAGACCGC
>JANONE010000490.1:0-5114 GCA_031420675.1 Ilumatobacteraceae bacterium
GGGATGCTCTCGAACAGGCGAACTTGACGGCGTACCGGCACTACCCGATCGCGCATGGTGATGAGTACGGAGGTGGGCACGTCGATGTCGGAGATCCATTCACGCGAGTTGAACTTGCCGATCGCCCGCCCAGCCTCCAGCACCATGCGCCAGTCGTGCAGCGAGGCCTCCTGAATCGCCCACGGCTCCCACTCGCTGCTCTTGCGCTGCAGGTAGAACTGTTCCGTGAGCCACTGGCGAGCCTGCGACGGAGTGAGGCGGGCCAGGGTTGCCATGCCCGCCAGGCCGATGAAGCCCAGCTTCTCCTCGCGGGACGTGAGAAAGTACGGCGCAGTGGCGCACAACGTGAGCCCACGGACGCGCTCGGGGTGCCGGCGCCAGATGAGCTGAGCGATCGGACCACCCATCGAGTAACCGACCGGGATGACCTTGTCGATGCCGAGCACGTCGCACACGGCAAGTGCATCGTCGGCGCAGTCCTCCAGGCGGAAGGCCTTCTTCGAACGGATGCCGCGGCCGTGGCCGCGGTGATCGAGCGCAACCACTCGATAATGACGCGAGAGCGGCCGGTAACACGTGAACCAGTTGAGGTCCGCGCTCGCTGTCCAGCCGTGCAACAGCAACAGGGTCGGCGCGTGGGGTGGCCCGGCCATGGTGCGCACGAAGGTGGTGCCTCGTCCGGGCAGCTCCACCGGCGCCCCGTGCGGCATGTGCGGCATTTGCGGGGTCGATGCTGCCGTCTTGCCGTTGCGGATGGCCATCACATCACCTTGCCGTGTGAGCCGGCACTCAGGCGAGCGCCACTTTCAGCACCTGTACCCGCAGCATGCCGTTGGGGGCTTGGTACTCCACCCAATGGCCTTCGGCCGCCCCCAGCAGGGCGGCGCCGATGGGCGATTGAGGGCTCATGATGTCGAGGTCGCCGGCCTGCTCTTCCATATGCCCGACCAGGTACGTCTCGGCCATGTCGGGGGTGTCGCCCTCGTACATGATCGTGACGATGGTGCCGGCGGACACGACCCCTTCCTCGCCGGAATCGATGATCTCGGCGTGCTCGAGGAAGTGCTCGAGCTGACGGATGCGGCCTTCCATGTGGCCCTGCTCGTCCTTGGCCGCGTGGTAGTCGCCGTTCTCGCCGAGGTCGCCGAGAAGGCGTGCCGACTCGATCTTCTGAGCGACTTGGATGCGGCCGCGAGTGGAGAGGTCGTAATGCTCGGCCTGTAGGCGCTCGAACGCAGATCGCGACAGGGGGGGACTGGCCATAGGGCTGTGGAGCCTACCTGCGCCGCTGACGCGCCCGGTAGGCCCCAGGCGTGATACCCACCGCCCGTTGGAACTGACGGGTGAACGAGCTCTGGTCGTAGAAGCCGCACTCGCCTGCGATGGTGGCCAGCGGCGAGCGCATGTCGTCGAGCCGGCGAACGGCTTCGTCGATGCGTGTGCGGATGAGGAGTTGCTTCGGCGAGACACCGAGCGCCCGCCGTGTTGCACGCTCGAGCTGGGTGGGGGAGAGGCCGGCCGCGGCTGCCAGATCGGCCACTTTCAGCGGCTCGGCATACGCGCGTCGGGTGAGGTCGATCGCCGCCTGCAGGCCGGCGTGGTGCCTGTCGACGTGGTGGCTGCCGGTCTCGGCGCCACGGCGCAGGTCGTCGCTGACGACGACAATGCCCTCGATCTCGCCGAGGTCGTCGCGCAGCAGCGTCTTGCTGGTGACGTACCAACCTCGCGAGCCGTCGGGTCGCAGGATCATCTCCAGCTCGTTGCGGATGGGTTCACCGGTGGCCAGCAGGCGCGCATCCTGCGCTTCGTACGCATCGACGAGGTCATCGGGGAAGAGGTCGCGTGCAGTGCGACCGAGCACCTGGTTTGGTCGCCGGCCGGCCCGCTCGGCGAAGGCCTGGTTGATGGCGAGGTAGCGGCCCTCGGTGTCCTTCACACAGAACATCGTGTGCGGCACGCCGGAGAACGCGTCGTTGAGTGCAGCCACAGTCGCATGCACGGCACGGTTCACCTGAGCATTCTGACGCAGCGTTGTACGAATGCGACACGATGCCGCCGCCATCGGTGCTAGCCCCGGTGGGGTTCGATGAGGAAGTGATCGATAATGCCGCCAGCACCGAGCGCGCCGTCGCCCGCGCCGAACAACTGCTCATCGACTCGTTGGCTGCCGCCACTCGCCGGGAGCGCCGTCAGCAGGCTCGGCTCGCGGGCGTGGTGCAGGATGAGGCTCTGCGGACTCTGACGTTCGCATTGACGGACGAGGTGCTCAGGTTCGGTTCGCCGCGTCGTGCTGCCGCCCGCTTCCGAACGATCGTGAGCGATGTCGGGGTGCCGCAATGGTTGGGTCTGCTCGACCGTGTCTCGTTGCGCGTCGGTGCTGCACTGGCGCCGGCGTTGCCGTGGATCGTGATGCCGATGGTTCGGTCGCGCATCGTGCGCGAGAGCAACGGGGTCGTACTGTCGGCCGATGATCCGGCGTTCAGCCGCCACATGGCGGCGCGCGTGAAGGATGGCTTTCGTCTGAACGTCAACGTGCTGGGCGAGGCGATCGTCAGCGACGCGGAGGCCGACGAACGGCTGGCGATGATCCGTGATCGCATCGCCCGGCCCGACGTCGACCACGTCTCGCTGAAGATCTCGGCGGTGGTCGCCAACCTCGACGTGCTCGCCTTCGAGCACTCGGTTGATCGCATCTGCGAGTGCCTGCGAGTTCTGTACCGAGAGGCGCAGTCATCGGTGCCACACACGTTCGTGAACCTCGACATGGAGGAGTACCGCGACCTGCCGTTGACCATCGCCGCGCTCACCAGGGTGCTCGACGAGCCCGAGTTCGTCGCGCTCGACGCCGGTGTCGTGCTGCAGGCATACCTGCCCGACTCGCACGCGGCGTGCGAGCAGTTGTGCACCTGGGCAGTCGCACGTCACGAGCGCGCGGGCGGCGCGCTGAAGATCCGCATCGTGAAGGGCGCCAACCTGGCAATGGAACGTGTGGAGGCGGAGCAGCACGGCTGGCAGCAGGCGCCATACGCAACGAAGGCGGAGGTGGATGCGAGCTTCAAGAAGCTCGTGTCGCTGGCGCTGTCGGCGAGGTTCGACGGCGCGGTCCGAGTCGGTTTCGCCAGCCACAACCTGTTCGATCTTGCGTGGGCCCTGGGCCTGCCGGCGCGCGATCGGCTCGACATGGAAATGCTCGAAGGCATGGCGCCGGCGCAGTCGCGCGCGGTACGCGACCAGGCGGGTGAGGTACTGCTGTATGCGCCGGTGGTGCGCGCCGACGACCTGGTCGCCAGCATCGCCTACCTCACCCGTCGGTTGGACGAGAACACGTCTCCTGACAACTTCCTCCGTGCGCTGTTCACGCTGCAGCCGGGTTCGCCCGAATGGCGCCAGCAGCGCTCGCGCTTCGAGGCCGCGATGGCTGCTGTCGAGTCCGTGTCGTGTGCCAGCCGTCGAACTCAGGACCGATCGCAGCCGGTGGCGGGGTCGGGCGTGGACCGTTTCGAGAACTGCGCCGACACCGACTGGACGCAAGCTGCCAATCGGTCATGGATCGGCGCTGAGATGTCGTCGTGCAACGTGTCGACGCCGAAGCTGATGGAGACGGCGGCCGAGGTCGACGCGGTGGTGGTCGCCGCCGTCGCCGCGGCGGGCGACTGGTCGGCCACGCCGTTCGTCGAGCGCCGCCGGCTGCTGGCAGCTGTGGCCGATGAGATGGAACGCAGCCGGGGTCGCACACTGGCCCTGATGGCACGCACGGCGTGCAAGACCATCGGCGAGGGTGACCCGGAGGTGTCCGAGGCGATCGACTTCGCCCGCTACTACGCCTGGTGCACGCACGCAATCGAGACACGAGTGGTGGCCGGACTGTCGTTCGCCCCGAACGGCGTCGTCGTCGTGGCCTCGCCGTGGAACTTCCCCTACGCGATACCCGCTGGTGGAGTGTGCGCCGCGCTGGCGGCGGGCAACGCGGTGATCCTGAAGCCGGCGCCCGAGGTTCGCGAAGTGGCGTTCGAGCTCGCGCAGCAGCTGTGGCGAGCCGGTGTGCCACGCGGCCTGCTGCAGTTCGTCGCCTGCCCCGACAACGAGGCCGGCCGCCGATTGGTGACCCACGACGATGTTGCCACCGTGATTCTCACTGGTGCTTACGAGACGGCTCAGATGTTCCGATCGTGGAAGCCGACGATCAGGGTGTTGGCCGAGACGAGCGGCAAGAACGCGTTGGTCATCACTGCCGCTGCCGACGCGGATTCAGCGATCCGCGACCTGGTGCGCTCCGCCTTCGGGCATGCCGGCCAGAAGTGCTCGGCGGCCAGCCTGGCCATCGTCGAGGCGTCGGTCTTCGACGACCCCTCGTTCATGCGTCGCCTTGCGGATGCGGTGCGCAGCGTGCGGACAGGCGTGGCCGATGACCTGGCCACGATGACGGGACCACTGGTGGGCGAACCCTCACCGAAGCTACTGCGCGCGTTGACCACGCTGGAGCCGGGGGAGCAGTGGCTGGTCGAGCCGCGGTGCCTCGATGCGCAGCGGCACGTCTGGTCGCCAGGTGTCCGTGTGGGTGTGCAGTCAGGTTCGTGGTTCCATCTCACCGAGTGCTTCGGGCCAGTACTCGGCGTCATGCGCGCCACCGATCTCGATCACGCGATCGAGTTGCAGAACGCGGGCGAGTTCGGCCTCACCGGTGGGATCCATTCGCTCGACGAACACGAGATCTCGAAGTGGCTGGACCGTGTGGACGTTGGCAACGCCTACGTCAATCGCCACATCACAGGCGCGGTCGTACAACGTCAGCCGTTCGGCGGCTGGAAGCGCTCGTCGGTCGGCTGCGGGCCCAAGGCAGGCGGCCCGTTCTACGTGGAAGCGTTCGGCACCTGGTCGGCGCCTGCGCCCACATCTGCCGCAGCGCTGGAGGCTGCGTTCCAGGAGGTGTGGACCCAGTACTTCAGCGTCGAGCACGACCCCTCGCAGCTCGCCTGTGAACGCAACGTGCTGCGGTACCGCCCGCTGCCCAGCGTGGGTGTGTACGTCGCCCCGGATGCCGACCCGGCACAGGTCGCGATCGCCGATCTCGCCGCCCGTGTCGCGGGCGTACCTCGGACCCACGTGGTCAACCC
>JANONE010000491.1:0-5024 GCA_031420675.1 Ilumatobacteraceae bacterium
CCGACCGCGAGGCGGGCAGCATGACGTCGCACCGTGTTGCGGTGATGACCGAAGGCCTCGGCGATCTCGACATCGCAGGCCAGACCGGCACGGCTCAGCATCGCCATGCACGCCGCCTCCGACGCCTTGTCATCCCGGTCGAACACGTTGATCGCCACCGTGCCGAAGAACACCGCCCGTTCGCCGCCAGAATCGAGCAGCGTCAAGCGCTTGCCGACCGGGACGCCGGGCAGCCTCGGCAGGTCGAACAACGTCTCGGTCATCCGCGCATCGGCTCGCTCCACGCGCCAACACTACGCCACCCGACCCCTCCACCAGTGGCAATCTGCACAACTATTTATGTGACAGCAAACCGCCTCCACCAGCCACTATGTCCAGACGTCTGACGTTGTGCTGTGTCCGGAGCGGGCTGGGCATTCGATGGTCGCGCTCTATGTCGACGACCTCGATGCTCCTATCGAGTTGGCCGCATCCCGCGGGTTCGCCCGACCAGCAGCGAGACGTACGACAACGGCGTCCGCCAGCTGGCGATTTGTGACGCCGATGGCAACGAGTTCGCCTTCGGCAGGACGCCGGTTGTCGACGCCGGCGGCGAGCACAGTTGACTGAGGGTGAGAGGTCGAAATCGGCTCAAGCGGTTGTTGGCCGACACGTTCGATGGGGATGATGGCGACACGTTGCGTGGGGGTGAGAGCGGGTGTTCGGTGTTCATCGAACGTGTCGTGAGTTGGGTCGCGGGCGCGTCGAAGTAGGCCTGGTCAGCTCCAGCTACGTGCCAGGAGTCGGCCGTGGGTGAGCGCGACGATCCCTGGCCAGCCGCCCGGGGGGTCGCCGCCGTGACGCATCCGGAGCGCGCGAGCTGCGACGCCGAGCGCCTCGATGGCGTCACCGAAGCTGGTGGCGGTGGGTTTGATCGCCGGAAGCATCGGATCGTGGTCGTGCGCCACGACGGTGCCAAGCACGCGGAGTCGTTCGGTGCGTGAACGCGCTCGACGGAGCCAGCCGCGCACTGTCGCGTCGGGCACCCCGAGCCGGCGTGCGATCGGCCGATGGCCGGCACCGCCCGCGTGGGCTGTCAACGCTGAGCCGATGACGTCGATGGTGTCCCTGCGCCTTGGCAGGCTCCAGTTCGCCAGCAGTACTGTCGTGACCCCACACGACGGGCAGCGGGACCGTCGCGGTCGCAGGCAGCGCAACTGTCCGCCCAAGGCGCGAAGAGGGCGCGTACGCGCATGTCCCCACGGTGCGAGCGAGGAACCGCAACCACACAGGAATCGTCCAGCGCGAAGCGCCGCCTCGACGATCGTCGGGTCGCCGTTCACCACCTTCGTCACGCTCGGGTCCCCTTTGCTCTTGGCTTTCTCGCCGTGATCGGGACCGCGCTTGCGTTCTGGGCGTGGTTCACAGAGACGATGCGGTGCCCACTCGGTAAAGTCGCGGCGTGGACATTCCTGACGCCCGTGTTCGGCGTTGTCCTCGGCCTGGTCTTCACCGGTGAACGGCCCAGCGGCTGGACGGCAGCGGGCATGGGGCTCGTCTTCGTATCGCTGTGGACGGTCGTGCGGTAACCACGGCCGGGTGTCACTGGGGGGCTAAGAACTGTTCGAGACGTGCAGTGTCCGCGTTCGTCCAGCCGTCCGGTGGGAGAACCTGCGCCCAGGCGGCGACGAAGTCGACGTCGTAGTTGTGGCCGTGACCCGGTGGCGCGTTGAACGCTCCGGCGAGATCACCGACGGACTGCACGAACGTGACGATCGGGAACCAGCCAACGCTGCCCGGAACGTCGAAGGCGAGCGGCGCTTTCGTCCATCCTGGACGCGACCAGAGCGTGCTGATACGAAACGCCGGCACAGGGTCCGACGGGTACACGAGGTACGCGACACGCGGTTTCGCCCACGTCCGGTCGATGCTGGTCATATCGTCGGCGCTTGCGAACACTCGCACGACGCGGCCATCGTTGAAGACGGGCCGCCACGACGGCGATCCAGTAGCGCGCTCGCTGACGATCTTGCTCCAGATCGGGTTGGTGGACACTGGCCCGGCGAACAGCGCCCCGTCAGTGCGGGCGACGAGGTTGGCGATCGACGTGTAGGAGTCGAACCCGGCGAACGCTGCTTCGGCGCCGTGGGAACCGAGGCTCTCGCCGAACACCAGCAGCTTGGGTCGCGCTGTCACGGGACGACGAGCCCACTCCTGATAGACCGCGTTGAACAGGACAGAACCCGCTGGGGCCGAGGCCGTGTGGTCGATCAAGGATGTGATCCAGCTCGGCAGGTACGAATATTGCATGCTCACGATCGCCGTATCACCCGAGTAAAGGTGCTCGATCGCCGTGGCAGCGTCCGGGTCGATCCATCCCGTCCCGGTCGCGGTCGCGACCACGAGCACAGCCTGATCGAACGCACCGGTGCGGATCAGCTCGCGCACGGCAAGGGCCGCCTCTTCCTGGAGCGAACTCGCGGAGCGCGTCCCGACGTACACCCTGATCGGTTCCATCACAGCCGCGTCGGCACCATGGAAACCGCGCAGGCTCTCCGCTGTCGTCACGCCCGCAACGAACGTTCGACCCTGCAGCCCGATGGTCTCCCATGGCACCAGCGACGCCGCGCTGCCCGACACGTTCGGTGTCGAGGGCTCCGCCACGCCGGGATCGGTGCCCCTGTCGGCAGTGCTGTAAACGTTGTTGGCCCACGAGACGAACCCGTCCCAAACCACCTCGCGCATGACGATCTGGGCGGTGAGGGTCACCACTACCGCGGTCCCGACCAACGCAACCGAATGCGACAGCCGGCGGTCGAACCAGCTGTCCAGACCCCGCACCTGCCACCAGACGAACCGACATCCTGCTCCCAGGACCACCACCAACACGACTGCGACGACGACGCTCACCACGGCATCGAGTGTGGTGACGGCTGCCATTCCGACAAGCGCGCGCTGGGCATTCTGCCATCTCGGCCAGATGGCGATCTCGGCGGCGAGCACCACCACGGCAACGACCGCAAGGGCCGCCCACGCACCGCGTCGAAATCGGGCGCCGGGTTTGTGCCCGGCACGGCGCAAACCCAGATGAACCATCCATCCGAGCAGACTGCCGATGCCATAGCCGACCAGGACGCACACCGCGCTGATGACCGCCTGCACGATCGGACCTCTCGGCAACAGAGAAGGAACGAGCGAAAACCACCAGAACACGACACCAACGACGAGCCCTGCGAAGGCTGGTCGACGAACCAACGCCGTTCTCATCGCACCTCGACCCGATTCGTCCTCAGGGACAGACAGGGAACCGCCGAGGTACCCGAACGACGGACAAAGAGAACGAGGCCGGCTGCGACGAGGAGCAGTTCAAGAATGAGGCTGCTCGGCGCGCGGATGATTCGACTGACAGAGCTGCGTGTGGCCCGCCGCCCCGCCGCAGCATCCGTCAGAGGTGCCCGCAGACCGAGCCTGCGTCTTCTGGTCGGGCTCACGGTCGTCGTCGGTTGCCGGTGTGTCGTCGTGGCTGCAGCAGCCGCCACCGTGTGTGCAATTCATGTGTGTCGCTCCTTAGTGAGTGATGACTTCTTGTTGACATCGTCATTGTGGGCTTCATCAGGACCTGTGGCATCCGCACTGGCTACGCGTTGGCGCTTCGGCGATGCCGCAGCGACACGCAGCACGAACGAGTACGGTAACTGATGCTTGACCTCGACCGTCCGCGTGGAGACATGTGGGAAGTGGCGGTCCGGGAGGACGCCAGGGCTCAGTCGCTGTCGGTGTTCATCGCCACCGTCCGGCCGCTCGCGCTCCACGCGTTCATGCCACCGTGGAGTTCGATGATGTTCGTGTAGCCGAGCCCGGCGAGAGTGACCACTGCTTCGGCCGACATTGAACCCGACCTGCAGTAGACCAGGAGCGGGGTGGCCTGGTCGGTCGGGAGTGACGCAGGGTCGATCTTGTCGAACGGCATGAACAGATCGGTGCCCTCGAGTTCGCCGTCGTACGGCACATGGACGTTGATCACGACCGCGGCGGGCTGGTCGAGCTCAGCGTCGAACGCGTCGGGGGCGACGAGCCGATGTATTGGTGTCTGCGAGGTCATGTCCATGCCATCCATCGACGAACCCGAACCGTGGTCCATGCCGGGCATGCCCAACGCGAAGTACGCAATCACTGCGGCCACGACCGCGATGAACGCCACCACGAAGATCTTGTCGGACCGCGGTGAACGCGTCGTGGAGCTGTCGTCGGGCTGCGTGATGATCGCCTCACTTTTCACGGTCGAACCATCCGAACCACCAGGTGCTGTAGCCGGCGATGACGACGCCGAGCATGAGATAGAGCTCGGTGTGCCCGCCCGGAAGCAGGGTCGCGGAAGCCCCGAGCAGCACGATGTCGTTGACGATGACGATGGCGATACCGATCACGATGATTACGGCGCCGATGAGCTTGTGCAACTCGGGTCGGAACCTCACCGATTTGAGCGGTGGGGTGTACCGGCTGGAGGCTGCTGGTGCCTCTCTCTCAGTGGTCCGCCGCTTTGGTGCACTCGACGGGGACGGCGCGGCGGCCCGGGGAAACGGTGTGTCGTCGCGGTGCGTCGTGACCCGACCGTGGTGTTCTACTTCGTCGGGCTTGGTTCGCCTCTTGCTGGGCATGCGGTGGCTCCTTCGTGGTTCGATCGGGTGAGGGCAACGTCAGATCGGCGGCCAACCGGTACGCGCCAGCCAGCCCTGCAGCCCGGTGAAGATCGTCGTCCACACCCCTGTGACGTACCCGACGCCGACGGCCACCATGGTGACTCCTCCGATGCGTTGCAACAGCCGGGATCGGCGCATCATCCATCGGCGCAAGCGTTGCGACTTCTCGAACCAGACGGCGATGGCGATGAAGGGGAGGCCGAGCCCGGCCGAGTACAGCAGGAGCAGCAGCATGCCTTCGACCAAGGAAGCGTCGGCAGCCGCCTTGGTGAGGATCGTTGCCAGGATCGGGCCGATGCATGGCGTCCATCCGAGCGCGAAGGCCGCGCCGAGAGCGACGGCTCG
>JANONE010000492.1:0-9520 GCA_031420675.1 Ilumatobacteraceae bacterium
CTCAAGGACGGCGCGGCGCAGGTGTTGGCCCTGAACCCGGGCACGTCGCGCAGCGGCATCACGATGACGGCTGCGCGCCTCCTCGGCTTCAGCCGTGATGCAGCCGCCCGTGCCAGCTTCCTGATGGCCATCCCGGTCACCGCCGGTGCCGTTGCCTTCAAGATGGTCAAGCTCGCCAAGGACGGCATCCCCGACGGTCTCGGCACCCCCATGGTCGTCGGCATCATCACGTCCGGCCTGTCAGGCTGGCTGGCGGTCTGGGGCACACTGAGACTGATCCGTACCCGTTCGTTCATGCCGTTCGTCATCTACCGAGTTGCGCTCGGTGCGCTCGTGTTGCTCCTGATTGCCACGGGCGTACGCTCGGCCTGATGAACGAACCGGTCGTGAGCCAGAAGATCGTGGGCGAGCCGCTCGTGCTGCAGCGGGTGCCGCTCGGCTTCCAGTGGGCCACCATCGATCCGTTCCTCTTCTGCGTGCACCACCTCGACCTGTATCCGGCCGGCAACGCGGCGTTCGGCCCGCAGGGGTCGTTGGTCGGCCGGTCCATCGGCAATGACTTCGAAGCCGTGGATGGCTGGCGCATGTATCACGGCAGCACCGTGCCCGGCTTTCCCGAGCATCCGCACCGCGGCTTCGAAACCATCACGTTCGCCCGCAAGGGTTTCATCGACCACAGCGATTCGCTGGGTGCGGCGGCCCGCTTCGGCCGCGGCGACGTGCAGTGGATGACCGCCGGCAGCGGCGTCGTGCACAGCGAGATGTTCCCGTTGCTCTCGCCCGACGGCCCGAACACCGTCGAGCTGTTCCAGATCTGGATGAACCTCCCGGCCGCCGACAAGATGGTCGAGCCCTACTTCACGATGCTGTGGAGTGAGCAGATCCCCAGCCATCACCACCTCGACGATGCCGGTCTGGAGACCGTGGTGACGGTGATCGCCGGGGACTACGAGGGTCTTGCCCCATCGGCGCCGCCGCCGGCCTCGTGGGCCTCGCGGCCGGCAGCCGATGTGCTGATCCTGCACGTCGTGATGCAACCGGGCGCGGCGGTCACCCTCGCGCCGGCGAAGGGCGCCGAGACGATGCGCGTGCTGTACGTGTTCGAAGGCTCGATCGCGGTAGGCGGCGAAGGGGTGGAGCCCAGCACCGGCGCCGTCGTGGCCGCATCGCTGCCGGCGCCGCTGGTCGCCGGGGCGAAGGGTGCGGAGGTGCTGGTGCTCCAGGGCGTCCCGATCGGCGAACCGGTGGCGCAGTACGGGCCGTTCGTGATGAACACCGAAGCCGAGATCCGCCAGGCGTTCGCCGACTATCGCCGCACCGGCTTCGGTGGCTGGCCATGGGACCGAGCCGACCCGGTGCACGGCGAGAGTGCCGGGCGTTTCGCCCGCCACGCCGATGGGCGAGCGGAACGGCCCGGCGTCGCCGTGCCAAGCTGAGCTGCAATGCCACGCCACCAGCCGAAGAACCCGACGAGCAGGTCACCGAACATGTCGCCGAACGGCATGCCGAACACGCTGCACCCCGCCACCATTGCCGTGGTGGCCGGTCGCCCGACGGGCGTCGGCGATCCGCTGAACCACCCGATCGTGCTGGCCAGCAACTACCGCGGCGAGCAAGGCGAGTACACCCGTACTCATGGCACCCCCGGCTGGATCGGCTTGGAGGAGGCGGTGGGCGCGCTGGAGGGCGGTCGGGCCGTCTCCTTCGCCTCTGGCATGGCGGCAGCAGCCGCGGCGCTCTTCGCGCTCGCGCCGAAGGTGTTGGTACTGCCGACGTGCTCGTACTTGGGCGTGCGGGCCTTGGTCGCCGACCTCGTGCAGCAGGGCAGGCTGGAGGTGCGCCCGGTCGACATCGCCGACACAGCGGCAGTGATCGAGGCTCTCGCCGGCGCCGACGTGGTGTGGGTGGAGTCGCCGACGAACCCCACGCTCGACGTGGCCGACGTGGCCGCCATCTGCGCTGCCGCGGCAGTTGCGGGCGTGAAGGTGGTGGTGGACAACACGTTCGCTACGCCGATCTGTGCCCAGCCGCTGGCCGACGGCGCCACGATCGTGATCCACAGCGGCACCAAGTTCATCGGTGGCCACAGCGACCTGCTCATCGGCCTCGCGGTCACCGCCGATGCCGCGATGTACGACCGGCTGCACCAGACCCGACTGGTCAACGGCAGCACGCCCGGCTCGCTGGAGGCCTTCCTCGCGCTGCGCGGCCTGCGCACGTTGCCCCTGCGTATGGAGCGCGCGCAGGCGAATGCGGCAGACGTGGTGGCGCGCCTGCGCGAGCACCCGGCGGTCGCCGAGGTGCGTTACCCCGGCTTCGGAGCGATGGTCGCGTTCGTGCTGCGGGGTGGCGCTGACGCCGCCGACGCAGCGTGCCGGGCCGTGCGCCTGGTCGTGCCGGCCACCAGCCTTGGTGGCGTGGAGACCTCGATGGAGCGTCGCCAGAAGTACTCCGGCGACGCGCACGTGCCGCCCGGCCTGATCCGCATGAGCGTGGGCATCGAACACATCGACGACATCTGGGCCGATCTCTGTCGAGCCCTCATCGTCGACGGCTGAATCGACCTGGCGAGTCACGGCGCGCGAGTCACGGTGTGCGGGCCAACTCCGCTGCGCCCAATGCGAGTTGCGCACTGATCGGCGCCGCACAGTCGGCGGGCACGCCCACGTCGATCTGCTCGTCGTCGGCGGCGGCGACGATGCCCTCGCACCACAGTTGGCCGCTGCCGAACATCAGCACCGCGTCGCCGGCAACGAGGGCGGGTGCCCCGCCGGCCGGCACCGCGAACACCGCCCAGCCGGCAGGAATTGGGCCGTCGCCGGCGAGGTCCGCTGCCACCACTACCTCACCGGAGGAGATCACCCGGGTGGCCACCGCATCAGCTGGCGACGAGGTGACGGCGCTCGCCGGCAGCATCGCCAGCGGGTACTCGCGTGGGGTGGCGTGCAACGGTTCGCCGACCGCGACATCGCGATCGGTCACCCACACCCGACGTGTCGTACCCCATTCCGCGCGCGCTGCCGCTACCCGCGCCTGGGCGCTGGCGGTGGTGAGCCAGACCCCGGCAGCACAGATGCAGACGAACAGCCAGTAGAGCCAGGGGCGGCGCGCCAGGGCCCAACGAAGGCGGGGGAGCAGTGACACGCGGACCTCCCGGAGCGAGGTGGTTCTCGAAGCTCGGGGGAAGCCGCTGTGGCGCACCATATCGGCGCCGGCGCGGATCAGTCGCTGTTGGCGTTGCTGCTGCTGGTCTTGGCTGGAGCCGGAGTGCTCGCAGGAGCCGGGCTGGACGAACCGGACGAACCGCTCGACTCGCCGCTGGACGTGGTGGACGTGGTGGGCGTGGTGGGCGTGGTGGGCGTGGTGGGCGTGGTGGGCGTGGTGCCGGTCGCCGGGCCAGTGGCGCCATCGGCGGAGGGCGTCGTCGACTTGGAGCCACCACGGCTGTCGGTCTTGTAGAAGCCACCGCCCTTGAAGGTGACCCCCACCGGTAGGAACACCTTCTTCACCGGCATCGTGGCGCCGGTTCCGGCGTGAACGGCCTCGGTGAGCGCGTCGTCACTGAACGACTGCTGGACCTCGATGGTCTCCCCGGTATCGATGAACTTGTAGACGTAGGTCGGCATCGGAGGCTCCGGGTCGCTGTCGGTGACAGCAGGGCTAGCAGTCGAGTGGTGCGAGTGCTAATGATAGCCGGAGCCGCCGCCCAACGACCTGCCGCCGCCGTTCCCTTAGAGTGATCAAGATGCGGGCACGAACGGCAGTCATTCCGGCGGCGGGGATGGGCACCCGCTTCCTTCCGGCCACCAAGGCGGTCCCGAAGGAGCTGCTCCCGATCATCGACACCCCGGCGCTCCAGCTGATCATCGACGAGGCCGTCGGCGCCGGCATCGACCACGTGGTCGTGGTCACCAGCCATGCCAAGCCGGCGATCGAGGCCTACTTCGACGAAGCTCCCGAAGTGGTGGCCAAGCTGCGCAGCACGGGTCGCCACGAGGTCGCCGACCACATCGAGCGCATCGGCCGCGATGTGCGCATCAGCTTCGCGTACCAGGACGTGGCGATGGGTCTCGGTCACGCGGTCGGCTGTGCGCGTGCCGCCGTCGGCGATGAACCGTTCGCGGTGCTGCTGCCCGACGAGATCATGGGCGACAGCAGCTTGCTGAACCAGATGTGCGACGTCAGCGCTGCCACCGGTGGCAGCGTGGTGGGCCTCAAGCGAGTGCCGATGGCGGAAGTGAGCGCCTACGGCGTTATCGATCCGTCGGGCCCGCTCGGCGCTGATGGTGTCGTGCGCATTCGCACGATGGTGGAGAAGCCGCCCATGGCCGACGCGCCCAGCGACCTGATCATCATCGGTCGCTACGTGCTCACCCCCGACGTGTTCGACAAGATCGAGCGCGTGCAGCCGGGTGCCGGCGGCGAGATCCAACTCACCGATGCCTTGCGCATGCAGGCCGCCGACGGTCCCTTCAGCGGTGTGCTCAGCAGTGTGCGCCGCTACGACACCGGTAACCCTCTCGGGTGGCTCACCGCCGTCGTGGAACTCGCGCTCGACGACGAGCGCATCGGTGCCGAGTTCCGCGCCTGGTTGCAGGATCGGGTGTGAATCGATGGCCCAGGCGCGGGCCGACGCAACTCGTCAGACCAGGCGCCGGAACAGCGACGGGTAGTCGCGCACGAGGCCGAACTCGTCGACCTCGAGATCGGCGGTGAAGCCGCTGTCCACGCTTTCGAAGCGCCACCGGTGCGACGAGACGCGGGTGTAACGCTGCACCGCCTTGCGAACCTCCAGCGTTTCCGGGTCGACGTACACGACCGGGAGCTCGGCGGTGTGGCCCTCCAGCAGCGGCAGCCTGCGGATGGGCAACGTGTTGGTGAACGGGGTGCACGCGAGGTCGATGTCGTAGCAGCCGTCCAGCTCGGTGCGGTGGGCGCCGTTCAGCTCGCCCCACCGGCCGCTGCCATCGGTCGCCAACCACAGGTCGGGTTCCTCCAAGTCGCGAAACAGCAGGAACTGCCGCACCTGCCAGGTGGGAGAGAGGCGCAGGACGTACTGGATGTCTTCCCTGCTCACCTGGCCGCTGACCGTGAAGCCCTCGTTCTCCCACAAGATGGTGGTCGTTTCGTCGCCGTCGCCATCCCACGTGGCCCAGCGCGCGACGTGACCAGCGGGTCCGTGTGCTGCGGGAAACGGGGAGTACGAGGTCACCCGCCTCACGGTACCGTTGCGGCGTGATCGACATCACCGAGGCCCGCTCCTACGTGCTCGCCCGTTGCCCGGCGGCGACGGCGCACGACGTGCCGGGCCGCGAGGCCACCGGTTTCGTGCTGGCCGCGCCGGTGGTGGCAGCCGAGGACGTGCCCCCGTTCGCGAACAGCGCGGTCGACGGTTACGCAGTCATTGCCGCCTCGGTGGCCGCGGCGCCGGTCGAGCTGCCCGTGGTGGGTGAGGTGGCTGCCGGTGCGCACACCGACCGTGTGCTGCAGCCGGGCGAGGCGATTCGCATCATGACCGGCGCGCCCGTGCCCGAGGGTGCCGACGCGATCGTGATGGTGGAAGACACGGAACGCCTCGATGGTGGCGCGCGCGTACTGATCCGTCGCTGCGTCGCGGCCGGCGCGGCGGTGCGCGGCGTGGGTGACGATGTGCGTGCCGGTGCGGCACTGTACCCCGCCGGCACGTTCGTCACGCCAGCGGTCGCGGGGGTGTTGGCGAGCGTGAACGCGGCTGTCGTGTCGGTGGTGCCGAGGGCGCGGGTCGCGGTGTTGAGCACCGGCGACGAGCTGATCGACGACGGCTCACCGTTGCAGCCCGGCAAGATCCGCGAGAGCAACCGCACGATGCTGCTCGGCATGGTGCGCGATGCGGGGTGCGAGGCCGTCGATCTCGGCATCGTGCGCGACGACGAAGCGGTGCTGGAGAGCGTGCTGCGCTCGGCGGCGGAGACGTGCGATGCCATCGTCACCAGCGGTGGCGTCAGCATGGGCGACTTCGACGTCGTGAAGGCAGTGTTGTCGCGCATCGCCGACATGAGCTGGATGCAGATCACGATCAAGCCGGCCAAGCCCTTCGCATTCGGACTGCTGGCCACCGGCGAGCGTCAGGTTCCAGTGTTCGGTCTGCCCGGCAATCCGGTGAGCTCGCTGGTCAGCTTCGAACTGCTTGCCCGCCCGGCATTGCGCCAGATGATGGGCCACACGGTGATCGACCGTCCGTCGGTGCAAGCGGTGGCCGACGCCGGCCTGCCGCGCCGGAGCGACGGAAAGACGCACTACGTGCGCGTCTTCGCCGCCTTCGGTTCCGATGGCCGCGTGCATGTGCGTTCCGTCGGCGCCCAGGGAAGCCACCAGCTGGCTGCCACGTCGCTGGCAAATGCCATCGCGGTCGTCGTCGATGGCGACGGAGTCGCCGCCGGTGGCTCCGTCGACACGCTCTTGCTGTCTTTCGGGTCCGGGTCTTTCGGGTCGGGGTCGTTCGGGTCGGAGTCGTCGGCGTGACGGGTAGTGTGACGCAATGGACCTGATCGACCCGTTCGGTCGCACGATTCGCGATCTGCGCATTTCGGTCACCGACCGCTGCAACTTCCGCTGCACGTACTGCATGCCCGAGGAAGGCATGAAGTGGGTGCCGCGCAGCGATGTGCTCACGTTCGAGGAGATCGAGCGCCTGGCCCGCATCTTCGTCGACCGTTTCCAGGTCACCGGCCTGCGCCTCACCGGTGGCGAACCCACCGTGCGCTCCCACCTGCCGGTGCTGGTCGGTAAGTTGGCCGTACTGGGTGTCGACCTGTCGATGACCACCAACGGCTCCACGTTCCGGCACATGGCACACGAGCTGCGCGACGCCGGCCTGCAGCGGGTGAACATCAGCCTCGACACGTTGGTGCGTGAGAAGTTCCTGCAGATGACTCGTCGCGACGAGCTCATTCGCGTGCTCGACGGCATCGAGGCCGCGAAGGAAGCCGGCTTCTCGCCGGTGAAGATCAACGCTGTCGTCGAACGCGGCGTCAACGACGACGAGATCGTCGACCTTGCGCGCTTCGGTCGCGACAACGGCGTCGAGATGCGGTTCATCGAGTTCATGCCTCTCGATGCCACGGGCCATTGGATGAATGACAAGGTGGTTGGCCAGGACGAGATCGTGGCGGCGCTGTCGGCCGAGTTCCCAATGGAGCTCGTGCCCGCCCGTGGCGCCGCGCCGGCCGATCGGTGGCGCTACCTCGACGGCAAGGGCACGGTGGGCGTGATCCCCTCGGTCACCAAGCCGTTCTGTGGCGACTGCGATCGCGTGCGCCTTACGGCCGACGGCCAATTCCGCACCTGCCTGTTCGCCACCACTGAGTTCGACCTGCTGAAGCTGATGCGAGGCGGTGGCGGCGACGATGCCGTGGCCGCCGAGATCCAGCGCGCCGTCGGCACCAAGTGGGCCGGCCACCAGATCAACCAGGTCGCCTTCGTCCGCCCCCACCGCTCGATGAGCCAGATCGGCGGCTGAGCGTTCAGACGCCGCGCGCCGCGCGACACAGTGTCGGGTGGTGGAGGTACTACAGTTCTGTGACGGATGAGTGACCTCACTTTCACACACCTCGACCCCATGGGTCGGGCTCGCATGGTCGATGTGACCCCGAAGGATCCGACCCATCGTCGGGCCGTCGCCCGCGGCAGGGTGTTCATGCAACCGGCGACCACCGCCGCCGTCGTCAACCGGGAAGTGAAGAAGGGCGATGTGCTCGCCGTGGCCCGAGTGGCCGCCATCCAGGCAGCTAAGCGCACCAGCGACATGATTCCGCTGTGCCACCCGCTGCTCGTGGGCTCGGTGCACGTCAACTTCGAGATCGGTGACGACTTCATCGAGATCGAGGTGCAGGTTGACACCGTCGACCGCACCGGCGTCGAGATGGAGGCCCTGCACGCGTGTGCGATTGCAGGGCTCACCATCTACGACATGTGCAAGTCCGCCGATCGAGGGATGGTGATCGGCGAAATTGCGCTGTGGGAGAAAACAGGCGGGCGGTCCGGTACGTACCGCCGACCCGCTAACATTGCATCCGTCGTTACGAATGTAGTAGAACTGTAATGAAACGGATGTCGTGGGTTACCACTCAGTTCGGCTGCCAGACACCCGGAGATCTCTTGTGAACAACATGCACTCACTTCTTTCAACTCTCACATCGACGCAGGGTGAACTCTGATGCAACCCGTCGTGCTGCTCGCCGTTGCCGCCGTCTGGGCCGCCGTCATCATCCCGCCGCTACTGCGGTCGCGGGTGGAGAACCGGCCCAATTCTTCGGTCACCGACTTCCGCCGTCAGCTCTCCACCCTGCAGCGCGCCGTGCCCACCCGCACGATGATGCCGATGCGGGGCATGGCCCGTCCGCTTGCCCAGTTGCCACAGCAGCGCCAGGCGATCCACGGCCACCCTGGCCAGGTTCGTCGTTCGCGGGCCTTCCAGGGTCAGGCCTTCCAGGGTCAGGTCTTTCAGGCCCAGGGCGCCTCACTGCAGCGCAGCCACGGTGGCCAGGCCGACAACACCGCCGGCCATCGCCAGATGCACCTGCACAAGGTCAGCCAGCGCGAGGTTGTTCGTCGTCGCCGGGTCAACGTGCTGTTCGTGCTGGTAGTCGCTGTCGGCATCTCCGGCTTCCTCGCCGCCACCACGCATGCCAATGCGCTGGTCTACACCTTTGCGCTGTCATTCGTGTCACTCTGCGGGTACTGCTACAAGCTGGTGCAGATCCGTAACTACGAGGTGGATCGCAGCTACGGCGAACAGCCCTGGTTCAACGCGGCCTGAGGCTGCGTGATCTGACGCCGACCCAAACGGCCTCGCGGCGTGACCGACAGCGCCGCTACACTCGGGGCTTCAACGGGGGTGTAGCTCAGTTGGCAGAGCGCAACAATCGCACTGTTGAGGCCCGGGGTTCAATTCCCCGCACCTCCACCCGCTGGTCACAGAGGCCCTTCCCGTCCGGGAGGGGCCTCGTGCATTCGGCGACCACGGCGCACGAAGCGACAAGGTCAGCGGGTGCGGATAGCGTGACCCGCACTTCGAAGGGAGGCCCCACCCATGGACCGAATCTTGATCGACGACCTGCGTGTGCTCACCGTGATCGGCGCGCTGCCGCACGAACGTGAGATTGCGCAACCCATCCGCATCGACCTCTCCATCGGTGTCGACCTGCACGAGGCCGGCCGTAGCGACGAACTGGCGGCGACGGTGAACTACGGCCTGGTGTGCGAGCGCGTCACCGAACTGGCGCGCGACAGCAAGGACATCCTGCTCGAGCGGTTGGCCGCCAAGGTGGCCGACGGCGTGCTCGAGTTCGACCTGGTCGACGAGGTGGAAGTCACCCTCACCAAGCTGCGCCCGCCGATCCCGGAGGAAGTGCTGAGCACGGCCGTGCGCATCGTGCGCACCCGCGCCGAAGCCGCCGCCCCGCCACTGGTGGCGCACACGGCGTACATCGCGCTCGGCAGCAACCTGGGCGATCGCGAGGGCTACCTGCGTTTCGCCGTA
>JANONE010000493.1:0-4249 GCA_031420675.1 Ilumatobacteraceae bacterium
GGCCGCGCAAGCCGATCGACAGCTCGGTCCACGGCGCCCACGCGAGCTGAATGCGAGCGCGGGTCGGCGACAGCGCGAACCGGGAGACGTCGTGCTGGCGGGGAGGCGACGGCGCCGGCGAGCGACCGTCGGGACCGGCCATCATCGCCCACAGGTCGCGGATCGAGGTGGCCACACCGCTGCCGATGTTCACCACCAGTCCGCTGCCCTTCAGCGCGGCGCGAACCAGTGCGTCGACCACGTCGTCGATGTACAGGAAGTCGCGAGTCTGGCGACCATCGCCGTGCAGCATCGGCGTCACGCCCTCGCGCAACGCATTCGCGAACGCACCGACAACACCGCCGTCAGGTCGTTGACGCGGGCCGTAGACGTTGGAGAGTGCCAACGCCGTGAACTCGACGGCGTGCTCCTCGCGGTACACCGACAGCAGCTCGGCCACCGAACGCGTGACCACACCATGAACGCCCACGGGGCTCCATGGCTGGCTCTCCTTCACCGGTTGGTCCTTGCCGGCCACATCGCCATAGAGGGTCACCGCCGAGAGGGCCACCACGATTTTCACGTCGCCCAGCGCCCGAGCAGCCTCCAGCACCCCGATCGTGGAACACATCGCCTCACCAGCCGTGCGCTCGGCCGGCACGCCCGGGGGCAGCAGCGCGAGGTGGTAGATCACGTCCGGAGAACGCATGGCCACCAGCGCCTGGAACTCGTCGGCACACGCGTCGAGCGTGTGGATCTTCAGGTGGCCACCAGCCGTTCGGGCCCCGGCGAGGTTGGAGAGCGAGCCCGACGTGAGGAGGTCGACGACGTCGACGGTGTGGCCTTCTGCGAGTAGGCGCTCCGTGAGGTGCGAGCCGATGAAACCGGCCCCACCCACCACGAGCACGTTCACGTGCCGGTGGGGTCGGAGTCGGGGTCGGGGCGACGCACGCCGCTCACGTGCTCGCCGGGCGCAACGACGCCATCGGCTCCCACCACGCTGTTGTGCACCACAGCACCTGCACCGACCCGGCCCATGACCACCGAGTCTGTCACCACTGCACCCGACTCGACGACGGCGCCGGGCAGCAGCATCGAACCACGCAGCGTCGCCGCACCCACGCGAGCGCGAGCGCCGACGACGGAGTGCTCGATCACCGCCGCGACATCGATGATTGCCGACTCGTGCAAGGGGACGCAACGATCGTGCCGGCGAACGCTGCCGAGCAGGTCGAGGTTGGCCTGCAGATACAGTTCGGGACGGCCCGCATCCAGCCAGTAATCGTCGGTCGCCATCGCGAACAGGCCACCGGCGGCCGCCACGGTCGGGAAGGTTGCACGTTCGATGGAGACCTTCTGGCCCAGCGGTATGCGCTGCAGCACCGACGGCTCGAGCACGTACGTGCCGGCGTTGATCAGGTTGCTCGGGGCAGTACCTGGCGCGGGCTTCTCGACGAAACGCTCCACCCGGCCCTGCTCGTCGATGGCCACGACACCGAACGCCGACGGGTCCGGAACGCCGATTAGGTGGATGGTGGCTTCGGCGCCATGGTCGCGGTGGAACTGGACCAACTGCGACACATCGAGGTCGGTGAGGATGTCGCCGTTGGCCACCACGAACGTGTCGTCGATCCCAGCGGCATCGGCCGCGAAACGGATCGCCCCCGCCGTGTCGAGCGGTTCCGGTTCGACGGCGTAGTGCAGGGTGACGCCGGCACACTCACCATCAGGGAACGCCTGCACGAAGGGCTCGGGCTTGAACCCCAGCGCGAGCGTGACTTCCGTGATGCCGCTGCGGCCCAGGTTGGCGACCAGCCGCTCGATGATGGGTACATGACCCACCGGCAACATCGGCTTCGGGATGGTTGACGTGAGCGGGCGCAGGCGCGTGCCGAACCCACCCACGAGCACGACGGCCCGCATCAGCCGCCAGTCGTGGTGGTGGCCGCGGCAGTGGTGCTGACCGCAGCAGTCGTCCCGGTCCCCGCCGTGTCGGTGGTGACTGCCGTGTCGGTGGTGACTGCCGTGTCGGTGGTTGTTGTGCTGCCGGAACCGGCACCGATGACGCCGAGATCGGAGAGCTTGGCAGACGAGTCGGGCTTGGCAATGTCGGCGTCGTTGGGCACGACGGCAATCGCGAACACCATCCCGTTGTTGAGGAACCGCAGGTTGCGGAAGTCGGTGACGTTGTCGAAGAACTCATCGGTGGTGTAGTCGTTCCAGACGCGGACCTTGATCACGGCGTCCTTGCCCTCGCAGGGAGTGCCCTTGAAGACGTCGGCGTCGTCGATGTCCCACGAGCGGGGCTCTTCCGGTGCCTGCGACTGGGGCAGCTCGAGCTTGGTGTTGCTGAGCTTGATGCCGTACACATCGAGGAAGACGCCCAGCTTGGCTTTGCGCCCGGTGTTGCCGCCGGGCTGGGCGTGGTAGTGGATGATGCCGTCGCGATCGGTGCCGGAGGTGACAGCGGTGAGATCACCGGTGGACGCATCCTTGTCGAGTTCGGCGGCCGAACCGGTGAGATTTGGCAGCCATTCGTCGCACACCTTGATGCCGTAGGCGATAGACCACGCGTCGTCGGGCTGCGGCGCGCCGGCTTGATCGCCCGGTAGTGAAACCTTGGCATAGGCGACGAGGGCAATCATCGCGACCATGGCACCAACGACGATGGCAGGGAACGTGGTGCCGCCGGAGAAGCGGACCTTCCTTCCCCTGCCCCGCGATGCGAGTTTGGCAACCTTGCGAGCGGACGATGACGTAGCCACGAGGGTGCGAGGCTATCTGCTCACCGACCCAAAAGCTGCTCAGCGAGGCGGCGAACCCAGCGAACGGATGAGCTGCTCGTACGCAACGGCCACCGCCCGTGGCGAGGCGGCGCCCAACACCCACACCCTGCCGGCGACGCCCATGGCAACAGCGGCAGCGGGCTCGGCGAGGAGTGTGCGGAGTCCCTCGTGGAAGGCGACAGCGTCGTCGGGCGGCACCGCCAGGCCACCGCCGCTGGCCGCCAGCATGCGTGGCACTTCCGTGCCAGGGTCGATCGCCGCCAGGACCGGCCGGCCGGCGGCGAGGATGGAATAGGTCTTCGATGGCACGCTCACCCGGCCGAGACCCTGCTTCAAGGGCACCAGGTGGATGTCGCCGGTCGCCAACACCTCCGGCACCCGCTCCTTGCGCTGGTAGCCGCTGAACCGCACGTTGTGGAGCCCCGCCGCGCGTGCCTCGAGCGTGGCGCGGGCCGCGCCGTCGCCGTTGATCAAGAACGTGGCCTGTGGAAACACCCGGGCGGCATCGACCACCATCTCCAGGGACTGCGAGAAGCCGACGTTGCCGGCATACAGCACCACCGGCTCGTCGCCGATGCCCAGCTCTGCGCGAAGTGGTGTCATGCGATCGCCGGGCCGGATGAACTCGGTGTCGACGAAGTTGGGGATCACGTGGACACGGTTCCGATGGCTCGCCTTGACCTTGCCGACAACGTTGTCGCGCAGGTCTTCGCTGAGCACGGTGATGGCCGCGGCGCGGTGGTAACTCACACGTTCCAGCCAGCGAGCGACGGCGATGATGCGCCGGTTCGTGATGGCACCTGTCGCCACCGCTGCGTCGGGGAACACGTCTTGGATGTTGAAGACCAACGGCCCGCGGCGCAGCAGGTGAGTGCCCCATCCGGTCAGGCCCATGGTGAGCGGCGGCGACATGGCGATGACCGCATCCACCCGGCCGCCGCCCAGCGAGGTGAGGCCGGCCAAGGCGCTGAACCCCGCGAAGCCGGCCGCCCGGCGGACGAGGTTGCGCTTGTCGTCGCCCGGGAAGGGCTGGACGCGAGTGATAGAACCCCACGTCGTGCGTTCCCGGCGAACGAACTTGCCCTCCCAGCCGGGTTCGATCCTGTGTTCGCGGTACCAGGGCAACGCGGTGATCACATGCAACTCGTGGCCGAGCGCGCCCAACTCGGTGACGATACGGGTTATCACCTCACCCGTGGGCGCCGTGTCGGGTGCGAAGTGGGGGCACAACACCGCCAGCCGCAACGGTGCATCGGTGTGAGGCCCGGAGGTGTCCACGCCGTTCATCACAGGCCCAAGGCTCGCGCGTACACGCCGGCGAGCGCGGCTCCGCTCGCCAGCGTGGTGAAGTCCTGAGCGCGCCGCAGACCGGCGGCCACCAGCTCGGGGCGACGGCGGCGCACCTCGTCGAGCACACCAGCCCATGCCTCGGGTTGCAACGGTCGCACCAGGCCTGCGTCGCCGACGATCTGTGGCATGCACGT
>JANONE010000494.1:0-10677 GCA_031420675.1 Ilumatobacteraceae bacterium
GGCGACTCGTTCGTGTCCTGGGCGCAGATCCACGACGAGGCCAGAGTCGTGGGCGCGGCGTTGCAGGCCCGCGGCCTCGTGCCGGGCGACCACGTCGCCATCCTCGGGCCGACGACGCGCTCGCTGATGACGATCATCCAGGGCTGCTGGCTGGCGGGCATTGCCAGCATGGTGTTGCCACTGCCGATGCGGATGGGCTCCTTGGAGGTGTTCGTCGAGACCACTCGGGCTCGCATTCGCCACGGCGACGCGAAGCTGATCCTCATCGACGACATGCTCGCTGCGTTCTACGAAGTCGGCCCCGACGACCCGCCGATCGAGCCGATGGCAGCGGTTCTTCCCGGTTTCGCCGGCGTGCCGAGCAGCGATCGTCTCGAGTTGCCCGGCCACGACCCTGAGCGGCTGGTGATCCTGCAGTACACGAGTGGTTCCACGAGCGAACCCAAGGGTGTGATGATCCCCGACCGAGTGCTGCGCGCCAACCTCGACGCCTCGTGCGCAGCGGCACAGCTCGGCGTCGGGGAGGTGATGGTCAGCTGGTTGCCGCTCTACCACGACATGGGTCTGGTGGGCTTCCTGTCGCTGCCGATGACCGTCGGCGTCGACCTGGTGCAGGCTGCCCCACAGGACTTCCTTGCCAGGCCGGGCAATTGGATGCAGTGGATCAGCGATTGGGGCGGCACCGCCACTGCGGGCCCCAACTTCGCGTGGGTGCTGGCCACCCGCGCCCTGGCACGAATGGAAGGCATCGACCTGTCCACCCTCACGCTCGCGCTCAGCGGCGCCGAGCCGGTCGACCCGAATGCGGTCGAGGCCTTCGTACGCGCAGCCGAGCCGTTCGGTTTCAGCGCCGGCAGCGTGTTCCCCGCGTTCGGGATGGCCGAGGTCGCGATCGGCGGCGCCTTCCCCCCACGCCACCGCGGCATGGTCACCGACTCGGTGGACCGCGAGTTCCTCGAGCGTCAACGGGTGGCGAAGCCGCTCGACCTTGCCGATGCACAGGAGGAGCTGGAGGTGCGCCGACTGCCGCTGCTTGGCAAGGCGGTGCCGGGCCTGGAGATGAGGGTTGTCAACCCCGACACATACGAAGACCTGCCCGAGCGTCACGTGGGCGAGCTACTGCTGCGTGGCACCTCAGTGACCCCCGGCTACTACAAGCGACCCGACGCCACTGCCGCGCTGTTCCGCGACGGCTGGCTGTGCACCGGGGATCTCGCCTACCTCGTCGACGGCGAGCTTGTGCTCTGTGGTCGCATCAAAGACGTAATCATCGTCGGCGGTCGCAACGTCTTTCCCGAAGACATCGAGCGGGCGATGGCCGTCATCGACGGCGTACGGGCCGGCAACGTTATCGCCTTCGGTGTCGAGGGCTACAAGGGCAAGGAGAGCGTGGTCGTGGTGTGCGAGGTCCGCACCGACGATCTCCAGCGTGTTCGTCGGGCTGTCCACCACCGAACGCTCGCCGTGTGCGGCCTTCCACCGCGCGACGTGATGCTGGTGAGGGCCGGCACGCTGCCCAAGACCTCGTCGGGCAAATTGCAACGGGCGAAGTGCCGCGAGCTGTACCTCGACGAGGAGCTCGAACTCGCCTGAACGCGGTGTGCCGTGTGCCGTGTGCCGTGTGCCGTGCGCGGTTTTTCGACCGCACCTGCCACGCTTGCTGCCATGAAGGTCGTCTACACACCTGCTCACCTGCTCCACGACCCGCAAGTGGAGTTCGAGACCTCTCAGGTGCACAGCCCGTTCGAGCACATCGGTCGTGCCGAGAAGATCCGCGAGACGCTGCAGGCCGACGACCGGTTCGTGTTCCTGGCGCCGACCGACTGGGGCACGGCCCCTGTCGAGGCGGTGCACAACCCCGCGCTGGTCAAGTTCATCGGCGAAGGCTGGGCGCTGTACACGGCCGAGCATCCCGGCGTGCGCGAGGTGGTGCCCGACGTGTTCTACCGGCCGGCGCTGCGCGACAAGATGAGCGCGGGCCGCGAGCCGCAGGCGATCAACGGCCGCGTCGGGTACTGGTGCTTCGAGACCACCACCCCGCTCACCGAAGGCACCTACGCAGCAGCCCGTGGAGCGGTCGACACGGCACTCACCACCACCCAACTGGTGCTCGACGGCGAGCGCAGCGCCTACGGCCTGTGCCGCCCGCCCGGCCACCATGCGACGGCCGACCTCTACGGCGGCTACTGCTTCTTCAACAACGCTGCCGTCGCTGCCCATCACGTGGCCAGCAGCACCGGCGCCAAGGTGACGATCCTCGACGTCGACTACCACCACGGCAACGGCACGCAGCAGATCTTCTACGACCGCGACGATGTGCAGTTCGTCTCGCTGCACGGCGACCCTGCCCGTGCCTACCCGTACTCCGTCGGCTTCGCCGACGAGACTGGCACGGGTCGCGGGTTGGGCCACAACATCAACTACCCGATGCCGTTGCGCGCCGACGACGACCTGTACGTGTCGGCACTGGCCACCGCGTGCGAGAAGGTCGCCAACTTCGGGCCGTCGCTGCTGATCGTGTCGCTGGGTCTCGACACCTACATCACCGACCCGATCTGCGACCTGGCGGTGACCACGGATGGCATGCGCCGCAGCGGCGATGTGGTGCGTCAGCTGGGTTTGCCCACCGTCGTGCTGCAAGAGGGCGGCTACGACGTCGACGCGCTCGGTGTCAACGTGCAGGCGTGGCTCACCGGCCTGGGCGCGTAGCGCGGTTCTACGGGGCGCTTTCTGCCGGGCTCGTGCCGGCGACGGCAGCGAGGAAGGCGGCACCGTACTGCTGCAGTTTGGCGGGGCCGACACCTTTGATCGAGGCCAGTTCGTCGAGCGACGTGGGGCGCAGGGCTGCCATCGCGTGCAGCACGGCGTCGGGCAGCACTGTGTAGGCGGGCTTGCCGGCAGCGAGGTGCCGGCGCACTGCGCGTAGTTCCTCGAACAGCGTGGATTGCTCGGGGGTGAGGTCGTCGCCCGGCTTCTTCGCCGGAGGGGCCTGGCGCGGTGACGCCGGGCCGGACGGGCGTTCGCTCGCGACCCGCGCCCGCGGCTCGGTGCTGCAATCGGCGATGAACGGTGATGGCCGCTCGCAGGGCACCACCAACACGTCGCGAGAGGCGCGGGTGATCGCCACGTGGAACAGGCGACGCTCTTCCTCCTCGTCCTCGGCGAGGCGATGCGGGAACTGGTCGGCATCTGCCTGGTGCACGATGACGAACGGCCACTCCTGCCCCTTCACGCGGTGCACCGTGGCGAGTGTGACGCCGTTCGCCTGCCATCTGTTGGCCAACGCAGCGCGCAGCCACGACTCGAACTTTGCAGGATCGGATTGCAGTGCGGCCAGCTGGGCAATGGCGGTGAGGTCGTCGTTCTGCGCTGTGCGGTTCATGCCGTGGCGATGGGCATCGAGCTTGGCGATGCTGTTGGCGAGGCCCATCGAGTCGCGCAATGCGGCCATGGCCTGCGCCGTTGTGCCGTCGTTGGTCACCAGGAGTCGCAACCGCTCGATGTCGGCGGCGAACTGCTCGACCGTCTGCGCATCGCGTTCAGTGGTGATGCGGCCGGCGAGCCTGCGCAGGCCGAGCAGCGACGACTGCTCTCCCACCCAGGTGGCGATGCGCGGGTGCAGCGGGCGCGATGGCCGACGCAGCGCCTCGGCGACGTCGGCAGGGGAGAAATCGCCCTGTGCGGCGGCGATGCGCAGCCAGGCGAGCGCGGCCCGCACGGCGATGCGCTCCAGGAACTCCAGCCCGACGCCACCATTGGTGGGAACACCTGCGCAGCGCAATGCCACTTGCACGGGTGCGAGCAGCGAGTTGACACGGGTGAGCACGGCGATCTCGTCGGGCTGGGAACCAGCCGCAATCGCCGTCGCGACGGCTTTCACCGTGACGGTGACCGAGTCGCCGGTCGTGGGCGCGACCGCGAACCCGTCGCGCTCGGTGTGGTCTGCACGGATGACCTTCGGCACACGTCGGCGATTGTGGCGCAGCAGCGTGTCGGCGGCACGCGCGATGCCGGCGGGGCACCGGTAGTTGACCTCCAGCGGGTGTTCCCCGGCGCCGGGGAACAGTTCGGCGAAGTCGATCAGCCAGGCAGGATCGGCGCCGTTGTAGCCGTAGATGGTCTGGTCGTCGTCGCCAACACCGAACACTGCCGCGTCGGGGCCGGCCAACAAGCGCACCAGCAGCAGGTGCGCCGGAGTGAGGTCTTGGAACTCGTCGACCAGCAACAGGCGGCACGACCGCTGCGCCACGGCGCGGGCCTGTGGATCGCGCAGCAGCAGTTCGATGGCGCGGTAGACCTGCTCGTCGTAGTCGACCGCACCCGCTCGCGCCAGTTCGGTGCGGTAGCGCCCGAAGGCCTCGGCAAAACCATCGACCTCGCCGCCGTACCTGCTCTCCACCTCCTGCGGATCGACCAGGCCGAGGCGAGCCAGCGACAGCGCTTCCATCCACGTGGCCACAGGGTCGGCGTTGCGCACGCGCGGGAACTTCACCAGCCGACCGATCAGCTGGCGAACTGCTGGCTCGTCGATCGTGTTGAACCTCTGCGGCTGGCGGGCGAACGGCGCCGAGCCGTTGACGATCGCCAGCGCGATGGCGTTGAGCGTGCGCACCTGCAGGCCGGGCATGTCGGTGGTGCGGGCAGCGATCTCCTCCTGCGCGCGCTTGTTGAATGCGATCAGCGTGATCGCCGACGCCGGAATGCGCCACTGCTGCACCAGGTGGCGCGCTCGCTCGGTGAGCACGGTTGTCTTGCCGGACCCGGCGGGGGCGATGATGCGGGCAGCGCCACCGTCGTGGGTGACAGCCGCCAACTGGTCGGGAGCGAGAGCAGCTTCGGTCTTGTTGTTGCGCGGTGGCCGCAGCGACCGATGCTCGACGACCACTCGATGCACCACCGGTACGCCATCGATGGGGGCCGTGAACCGGACGGGGCCGCCATCGAGCCATGCCCGTGTGCCGTCGGCCAGTTCGTAGTCGCCCCGGCCGTCGCTGACGGGGTGCGCTCCTGCATGCACTGCCTGGTCGATGAGCGCCCACGTCGGCGCGGCTCGCACATCGATCGAGTTGCTGAACACGAGGTGTTGCAGTTGTTCGCTGGTGAAGCGAACCCGTGGCCCGACTGCGTGAGGCGCGAGAGTGGTGGTGAACGGCCTGGCAAGAATGGTCTCGGTGTCGGGGCCGACCTCGAGCACGCACCCGGTGCGGTCGATCGCCATCGCCAGCAGGCGGGCGACCAGCTCGCCGTCGTCGGGCTCGACCACGATGCGCGACGCGTGCACCCAGCCCGACGGCGCGGCCTGGCCGGGCGAAACGATGACGTTGCGACCGAGCGCGGGCGGCCCGGCGACGACGTGAGCCACGACCTGTCCGGCGACACGACCGGCGACGCTTGGCGCGGGGGAGTTGACGACGCGTGCCGGGTCTTCGTCGACCGGATCGAACGCTGCTGGTTCATCGTCGAACAGGGTGGGCGGCACGTCGTCGGACCCGCCGGCGACCTCCTTGCCAGCAGTGCGTTGCCAGCAGGTCTTCACCTCATCGGCGGCAGCGTGCTGGCCGCCGCAGTAAACGCAGGCGATGGCTCGGCGGCGGGCGCTGTCGGACGAACTCATCGGCTCACCCTATCGAACAAATGTTCTCACGCGAGACCTGCCGATCCGGTCGTGCGCGCCCCTTCCAGATGGCACGACTCCGCGCCCACTCGGGCTCAGCAGGCTTTGATGGCGTCGAGCACGCCGGCCCAGCGTTGCGGGTCCGACTTGTAGGGGGCGTAGAAGCTGATGCGCTGGATGATGTCGCCGTAGCGGCGGTGCAGTTCGGGGGCGATCTGCTCGGCCTGACCGACAACGGCGAAGGTGTTGAGCATCTCGTCGGTGATCAGGTTGCCCATCTCCACCCATTTGCCCAGCTTGGAGAGCGTGTTCAGCTCGTCCTGCAGGCCACCCCACCCGTGCACGTCGAGCACGTTGCGGTACGCCGGCGTGCTGCCGTAGAACGCGATCTGCTGGCGCGTGCCGGTGATCGCCGCCGCCATCTCGTCCTCGGTGTTGCCGGTGACGACGAACGAGGGCCCCACGATCTCGAATCCGTCCAGCGTCTTGCCGACCTTCGCCCGGCCGCGTGCGAGGGCTGGGATGGTGACCTCGCGCAGGTACTTCTCGGTCGTGAAGCCGTGGCACAGGAAGCCGTCACAGACCTCGCCGGCGACTTCGGTCATCAGTTCCCCGACTCCGGCGAGGAAGATCTTCGGCACGCCGAAGCCGGCCAGGTCTGCGCGCTCGGGAGTGAAGAACGGCGTCATCAAAGTGTGCGTGTAGTAGTCGCCACGAAAGGCGAGGGGCGTGCCGTTCTCCCAGGTGTCCCAGATCGCACGGATGGCCATGATCATCTCCCGCATGCGGGGCGCCGGATGGCTCCATTCCATGCTGAAACGCTTCGTGATGTGCGGCTTGATCTGGCTCCCCAGGCCGAGCACGAAGCGACCCCTGGAGAACGACTGGAGGTCCCAACCGATGTTGGCGAGCGTCATCGGGTTGCGGGCGAACGCAACCGCAATGGAGGTGCCGATCTCCAGCGTCTCGGTGTGCTCCGCTGCCAGCAGCAGCGGGAAGAAAGGGTCGTGGCTGGTCTCGGCAGTCCATGCGCCGGTGTAGCCGGCGGCCTCCAGCTCCTTGGCCTGCGCACCCGCGTTGCGCAGGTTGGTACCAATGCCTCCGTCGACCTTCATCGAACCCTCCTCGTGTCGTCGAGGGAGCGTACTCATGTGCCGTTGCGCGGCCGGAGCCGAGGGCGGCGATGTGGTGGGGAGGGGGCCCGTGGCGGGAACGTCAGGCTGCAGCGAGGTGCAGCGCGGCCGGCGCGGCGAGGGCGATGCCGTGCAGGCGCCCGAAGGCTCGCTCGCGGGCAGCCGCCGGCTGGGCGACGTCGGCGAGGACTCCGAGCAGCACGCGGACGTTGCCGTGAGATTTGTCGTGAGACGTGTCGTGGTCGTTGTCGAGCATCGTGCAGCGCAGTTCGTACGCGAAGCTCCGGATCTCGTGCTCGCGGCGGGCGATGCCGAACTCGGCGACGGCGTGAGCGAGGTCGTCGAGCCAACGGGTGTCCGCACTGGGGAGGGTGTGGGTGGTTGTGCTCATGTGATCACCGTACGGTCCGGCGTCCATTCTGTATAGCGATGATTTCTTGTCATTGTCATCAGAATTGCTTATACTCGGCCAATGCTTCGCGACGTCGAAATCCGTCAGCTCCGTGCACTCCTGGCAGTTGCCGAGGAAGGCTCGTTCGTTCGGGCCGCCGAGCGCCTCGGGTTCACCCAATCGGCCATCAGCCAGCAGATCGCCGGCCTCGAACGTGCCGTCGGCGACAAGGTCTTCGATCGGCCCGGTGGCCCCAGGCGAGTCGAGCTCACCCCCACCGGCGCGCTGCTGCTCGACTACGCAACGAACCTGCTCGAGCAGCTCCGAGTCGCTGAGGACAGCCTACGTTCGCTGCGCGCCGGCGAAGTCGGCCGGCTGGTGGTGGGCTCGTTCCAGAGCGTCTCGGTGAACGTGCTCCCGGAGGTCGTCGGGCGGATGCGCAGCGAGCGCCCCGGTCTGACCGTGCGCTGCGTGGAAGAGGACGAGAACGATGTGCTCGTGGCCCGACTCCTGGCCGACGAGCTCGATCTCACGTTCCTCATCGGTGCACCCGACGACGACGCCGTCGAGTCGGTCACGATCTTGGTCGACCCGTTCGTGCTGGTGAGCCCTGCGGACTCGGTGGCGCCGATCATCGACCCCAGCCGCCTCGGCGGTGTTGCCATGATCGGCCAGTCGCCCTGTGCCAGTCAGCTCTCGATCGACCAGGCGTTGCGCGAGCTCGGCGTCGAGCCTGATTACGTGTTTCGCACGAACGACAACGCGGCGGTGCAGGCGATGGTGCGTGCCGGTATGGGCTGCGCGATCCTGCCGGATCTGGCGGTGGACCGCTCCGACCCGGGCGTGGTGGTGTCCACCATGGAGCCGCCGATCCCGCCGCGAGAGCTGGTGCTCGCCCGCCGGAAGGGCCGCACCCTTGCCCCCGCCGCCGAACGGTTCGTGGAGCTGGCGCTGGCAGTGTGCGACGGGTTGCAGCTGCCCGAGTACCGGCCGTTGCGCGCCGGCGCCTGAGTCACTCGTCCTGGTCGCGCAGGAAGCGTTCGAACTCGGCCGCCAGTTCATCGCCGCTGGGCAGGTCGCTGATCGCGCGGTAGAGATCGAGCGTCTGCTGCTCGGCCTGGTCATACAGCGTTTCCAACTGCTGCACCATCGATTGATGCTCGACGTTGCTGCCCACCAGCAGATCGATGCGCTGGTTCTGGACCTCGGCCTCGCGCGCCAGGTCGGCGGCATCGACGGTGACGCCGGTGACCTCCCGCAAACCGTCCAGCAGCGCAGCAGAGGCAGCCGGGTAGCTCATCGCGCTGACGTAGTGCGGCACCTGCACCCAGATGCCCAGGGAAGCGACGCCGGCCTTGGTGAGGGCGTGCTCGAGTACGGCGCTCATGCCGGCCGGCACATCCACGGAGTTCTTCAGGTACGGCAGGTTCTCGATCACTTCGGCTGACGGCGAGCTGCTGGACAAGCGGGCGGGCCGGGTGTGCGGTGAGGCGAACGGGTACGAACCCAACGCCACCATCTGGTACACCCCCAACTGCAGCGCCAACTGGGTGACGGCGCCGGCAAATGCGCGCCACTGCGAGTCGGGCTCGGGGCCCATCAGGGTGAGCACCGGATGGCCCAAGCTATCGACACCCGCCTTCAGCTCGATGTCGTTCCACACCAGACGTGTGTTCACGCCTTCGCGCAGCTCCATGGTCGGTCGGCGGGCGCGGTAGTCGATGAACGTGTCACCGTCGAACGTGGCCAACGCCTTCGTGTTGCAGGCAGTGTCGAGCGCAGCCATGGCGGCGGCCGCGGCACCGCTGGCATCGATCCACCCGTGGAGGTGCACCACGAGCACCGGGCGATCGAGTGTCGGTAGCTCACCGTGCAGTTCGTATCTGGGGTTCATCGCATCTGCTCCAACATCTGCTCGGCGGTGGCGGCGGCGCCTTCCACCTGCAACTTGAACGGCTCGAGCTCGGCGGCGTCGCGCGCTCCGAGGGCGCCGCCGAGGTAGCGGGCGTAGACGCCTTCCAGGATGCAGGCCAGCTTCCAGTAGGCGAACGAAACATAGAACGGGAGCTGGCTCACGTCGCGGCCGCTGACCTGCGCGTACCGCTGCGCCACGTGCACCCGGTCGTAGAAGCCGGGGCTGGTCGTGGCTGTGCTGTTCCACGCCGACGACGCGTCGTTCGGTCCGGTCCAGTACACCTGCAGCAGGCCGAGATCGGCGAGTGGGTCGCCGAGCGTACAGATCTCCCAATCGAGCACGGCCACCACCCGGCCGCTCGCGTCCACCATGCAATTGTCGAGGCGGTAGTCGCCGTGCACGATCGTGGCCGGCCCTTGCTCGGGGATGCAGCGCGACAGTTCGTCGTGCACGCGATCGACAGCGGGTAGGTGACGCGTCTGCTGCTGGTTCCACTGCCCGTACCAGCGCTTCAGCTGGCGGGCGATGTATCCCTCGTGGCGGCCGAGTTCGCTGAGGCCTGCCGCCTCGAGATCGACTGCGTGGATGGCCACCATCGTGTCGACCAGCGATTCGCTAGCGGCGCGACGTGCCTGGGGCGAGAGCAAGGCCTCGGTGGCAGCCAGGTCGCGAAGCACGTGACCGTCGACGAAACCCATCACGTAGAACGGCGAGTCGTTGACCGAGTGGTCGTCGCAGAACCCCAACGCCGGCGCCACCGGCACGGCCGACTGCTGCAGTGCACTGATGATCCGGTGCTCGCGGCCCATGTCGTGCGCGCTCGCTAGCACATGCCCCAACGGTGGGCGCCGGAGCACGAATCGCGTGCGATCGGCGCCGGTGACCTTGTAGGTGAGGTTCGAGTGCCCACCGGCGATGACCTCGAACGTGAACGGCGATATTGCTCCGGCTACGTGCTGCTGCATCCAGGCGCTGACTGCGGGGACGTCGATGCCGTGCACAGAACTCATGGTCTCCGTACGGTACCGCTGTTCATCGATGGCCGCGTCGTTCAACGGTATCGTGCCCGCCATGGTCATCGATGTCACCGACGAAACGTTCCAGGCCGAAGTCATCGAGCGCTCGCACACCGTGCCGGTCATCGTCGATCTGTGGGCACCGTGGTGCGGGCCGTGCCGCACTCTCGGCCCGATCATCGAGAAGGTGGTCGAGGCCACCGGTGGCAGGGTGGTGTTGGTGAAGGTGGACACCGACCAGAACCCGGCCATCGCGCAGGCCTTCCAGGTGCAGTCGATCCCGGCGGTGTACGCCCTGAGGGACGGAGCCGTCATCGACGGGTTCACGGGCGCGCACCCGGAGCACTTCGTGCAGCAGTTCGTCGATGCACTGGTGCCCACCGAGCAGGAGAACGTGTTGGCCGGGTTGCTCGCGGAAGGCACCGAGGGGTCGTTCCGGGCCGCGCTGGAGATCGAGCCCGGCAACGAAGATGCCATCGTCGGCCTCGCCGAGTTGTTGGCGGCGCGTGGCGAGACCGAACAGGCCTTGCAGTTCCTCGCTCGAATTCCCGAGACCGATCGCACCCGTCACGTCGCTGCCAAGGCACGGGTACGGGTCGCTCCCGACG
>JANONE010000495.1:0-1568 GCA_031420675.1 Ilumatobacteraceae bacterium
GTCGATGGTGCAACGCGCCGAGTTCAGGGTCGTGGTCAGGTTGGACACGCCCTCTTACTTGGTCGGCGCCTGGATGTCGGTGGGTGGTGCATTTCTCGCGCTGGTCAGTTTTGTCGTCGCGCTCGCCCGGCGACACTGACAGATGACGCCCGCCGAGCGCCTCGACCAACTTCGATCGCAGATCGCTCACCACAACGAGCGCTACTACGCGAACGACGCGCCGGAGATCAGCGACGCCGACTACGACCAGCTCGTTCGTGAGGTTGCCCAGCTGGAATCGGAACACCCGGAGCTGGCCGACGCGGAGTCGCCGACCCAACTGATCGGCGCCGGCGCGCTGAACGAAGCGTTCTCGCCGGTCGCCCACCGGGTGCCGATGACCAGTCTCGACAACGCGATGGATGCCGCCGAGCTGGCTGCGTGGGGCGAGCGACTGGCACGCGGTCTCGGCGGCCAGCCCGCTCGGTTCGTCTGCGAACTGAAGATCGACGGGTTGGCGATGAGCCTGCGCTACGAGCGCGGCCGGTTCGTGCAAGCCGCGACACGCGGCGATGGTCGTGAGGGTGAGGACGTCACCGCCAACGTCGCCACGATCGAGGCCGTGCCCAAGTCGTTGGTCGCGACAGCACCCGCAGTGCTGGAAGTGCGCGGCGAGGTGTACCTACCGTTGGACGCGTTCGAACGCCTGAAGGCTGCCAAGGAGGCGGAGAACCTGGTGCGCCTTGCAGCCGGCCGCAAACCGGAGGCGGTGCCGGTGAACCCGCGCAACGCAGGCGCGGGCAGCCTGCGCCAGAAGGATCCGGCCATCACTGCCGGCCGTGGCCTCGCCTTCTGGAGCTACCAGCTGGGTGAGGTGGTGGGTGGCCCGGTGTTCGCCACCCACTTCGAGACGCTGGACCACCTCAGGGCGCTGGGGTTCCCGGTGAACCCCGAGATCCGCGTGGTCGACGATCTGGCGAGCGTGTTCGAGTTCTGCCGATATTGGCAGGAGCACCGCCATTCGCTCGGCTACGAGATCGACGGTGCCGTAGTGAAGGTCGATTCGCTCGCCCAGCGCGAGCAGTTGGGCTTCACCTCGCGTGCTCCGCGGTGGGCGATCGCGTTCAAGTTCCCACCGGAGGAACGCACCACGATCCTCCGCGACATCCAGGTGTCGGTAGGTCGAACCGGCCGCACCACGCCATTTGCCGTGCTCGAGCCGGTGTTCGTCGGCGGTTCCACCGTGGGCATGGCGACGCTGCACAACCAGGATCAGGTGGCTGCCAAGGATGTGCGCCCCGGCGACACCGTGGTGGTGCGCAAGGCCGGCGATGTGATCCCCGAGGTGGTGGGGCCGGTGCTGTCGCTGCGGCCCGCCGACAGCGTGCCGTGGGAGTTCCCTCGCCTGTGCCCGTGCCCGCTGCAGAGCGAACTGGTGCGTCCCGAGGGCGAAGCAGACACTCGCTGCGTGGAGCCCGGCTGCCCCTTCCAACGCGATCAACGGATCATCTACTTCGCCTCTCGTGGTGCGATGGACATCGAAGGCCTCGGCGACAGCACGGTGCAGCAACTCAGCGACGCCGGCCTGG
>JANONE010000496.1:0-1823 GCA_031420675.1 Ilumatobacteraceae bacterium
CGCTGGTGTCGCGCCCCAGCGTGCTCGGCGTGGTGCTCTCGTTGGGTGCCACGTTGCCCTTGGCCTGGCGTCGGCAGGCGCCGGCCACGGTGTTGGTCGGCGTCATGCTGTGCCAGATGTGGTTGGAAGTGATGAACGCCGCCGGACCGGGCTGGATGGGCGTGCTGATCGCTGCCTACACCCTCGGTGCGTACCGCAACGGCAGCCTGCTGTGGCGTCTCGGTGGCGTCTTGGTCGTCTCAGTCGTCGCGTTCGTGATCGCCGGCGTGTTGCACGGCGACGCGCCGTGGCAGGCGCTGGTCTCCACCCCGATCGTGTTCGCCGGTGCCATCGTCGTGGGTGACAACATGCGCCGCCGTCGCGAGCGTTCGGCCGACTTGGTGGAGCGTGCCGAGCGCGCGGAACGTGAACGGCTGTTGCTCGCCCACCAACACGTGCAGGACGAGCGCACACGCATCGCTCGCGAGATGCACGACGTGGTGGCGCACAGTGTCAGCCTGATGGTGATCCAAACAGCCGCTGCTCGCCGGCAACTGGCCACGGATCCCGCCGGAGTCGACGCCTCGCTGGCCACTGTCGAGGACACCGGGCGCGTCGCAATGCAGGAGATGCGCCGCATCCTCGGCGTGCTTCGCGAAGCGAGCGGCGAGCCTTCCCTGGCGCCGCAGCCTGGCCTGGCGGCGATCGACGGACTGGCGGCCTACGCCGACCTGCCCGTGTCGGTGCGGTCGGAGGGCGACCTGCTGCACCTACCCGCCGGCATCGAGCTCAGCGCCTACCGCATCGTGCAGGAAGCGCTCACCAACGTTCGCCGGCACGCGGGTCCCGTGCTGCACGTTGATGTGACGATGGTTCGGGCCAACGGTTCGTTGATGGTGGAGGTCAGCGACGACGGACGTGGTGCGGCCAATTTTACCGATGGCGGTGTGGCAGTTGGCTTCGGGCTGATCGGAATGCGCGAACGAGTGGCTGCCTTCGATGGCGAACTGCGCGCCGGGCCGAGGCCGGGCGGCGGTTGGCGAGTAAGGGCCACGTTCCCGATCGGCACGGCATGATTCGTGTGGCGCTGGTCGACGACCAGGCGATGGTGCGTGCAGGCTTTCGGATGATCCTGGAGAGCGAAACCGACATCACCGTCGTGGGCGAGGCCGGCGACGGCCGGGAAGCCGTCGAGGTCGTCGCTCGCAGCGCGCCCGACGTGGTGCTGATGGACGTGCGCATGCCCGTGATGGACGGCATCGAGGCCACTCGCCGATTGGTTGCGTCGGCCAGCCAGGCGCGAGTGCTGATCCTCACCACCTTCGATCTCGACGACTACGTCTATGCCGCACTGCGCGCCGGTGCCAGCGGCTTCATGTTGAAAGACGCGCCGGCCGAACAGCTGATCAACGCCGTGCGCGTAATCGCTGCTGGCGATGCGCTGCTAGCCCCTTCCATCACCCGGCTGCTGATCGAGGAAGTGTCGCGGCGCCCGGCGGTGGATGCTGCCAGCGTCGCACCGGGCCTCGTCGACCTCACCGATCGCGAGTTGGAGGTGCTGCTGCTGATGGCCCGCGGCCTGTCGAACGGCGAAATCGCGACCCAGCTGTACCTCGGCGAGGCGACCGTGAAGACGCACGTGGGTCGCGTGCTCACCAAGCTCGATCTACGCGACCGCGTACAGGCAGTGGTGGTGGCGTACGAGAGCGGGCTGGTCACGCCCGGCGCCCCCGATCAGCCTTCCGGCTGACCGGCGTCACCCTCGCAGGGGATGGAACCGGCTGACTCCCGGGATACAACGGACCCATGACTGAAACCAACACCCTCGTGGCCGCGGCCGGTGC
>JANONE010000497.1:0-4359 GCA_031420675.1 Ilumatobacteraceae bacterium
GTGATGGGATGGGTGGCGGTAGGCGCAGTGCTCGTCACCGTCCTCAGCGGCAGCTACCGGTTCGGTCTCATCACCAGCTTCGCGTTCATGCTGATCTCGCTCTCACTGGTGCTACTCACCGGCATGGTCGGCCAGATCTCCCTTGCCCAAGCCGCGTTCGCCGGGACCGCAGGGTTCATGCTTGCCAAGATCGGCGGTGACATCCCGTTTCCGTTCGGGATGATCATCAGTGCGCTCATGGCCGCCGTGGTCGGTGTCGCTGTCGGTATCCCGGCCACTCGCATCCGAGGCATCCAGCTGGCGGTGGTAACACTCGCCGCCGCGGTCACCATCGAACGCTTCGTGTTCGGGAATCCCTCGATCCTCGATCCCCTGACCGAGGCGATCCCCGCGCCCACGCTGTTCAGAATCGACCTCGGTATTCGTTCAGGACGTGACATCGCCAGAGTCGAGTTCGGTCTCATGGCGCTCGCCATGGTCGCCATCGCGTTCGTGCTGACCGGCAACGTCATGCGCGGACGGACCGGTCGCCGATTCCTCGCCGTGCGTTCCAACGAACGCGCCGCTGCGGGAATCGGCATCGCACCATCGTCGACCAAGCTCCTCGCGTTCGCGATCGCGGCGTTCCTCGCCGGGCTCGGCGGCGCGCTGATCGGCTACAGCCGCGGGCAGCTATCGCCCGCATCCTTCGGCGTCATCGTCGGTTTGACCGCACTCGCGGTCACCTACCTCGGCGGTATCACCAGCCTCTCGGGCGCCGTCGTCGGTGGGATGCTCGCCCCACTCGGACTGTTCTTCGTTTTCCTCGACCGCACGTTCGACCTCAGCCAGAACCGTGCGGTCTACTACACGCTGTTCTCGGGACTGTCGTTGATCCTGACAACGATCCTCAACCCGATCGGCATCGCCGGCAAGACACGTGCCGACATCCGCAGGTTCCTCGATCGGGGCCGAGACGCGGACCGCGAGCCACACACCTCGCTCGTCAGCGATCCCGCCCCGCCACCGGAACACACCCTCGGGCCGGTCGCGTTCGCGGCGCACAACATCACCGTGAGCTTCGGGGGGCTACGGGCCGTCGACGACGTGTCACTCGAGATCCGTGCCGGTGAGATCGTCGGGCTGATCGGACCCAATGGCGCCGGCAAGACAACGTTCATCGATGCGGTGACAGGCTTCGTCCCCTCACACGGTCGCGTCACCTTGTCGAACGACGACATCTCCACACGCAGCCCATACGAACGAGCACGCGCCGGACTGGCGCGGACATGGCAGTCCGTCGAATTGTTCGATGACCTGTCCGCCCGCGAGAACGTGCTCGTCGCCGCCCAGCCCACCACCGCCACGACCGCCATCATCGACATGGTTGCGCCGAACCGTGGCAACGATGACGAACGCGTCGACGCCGCATTGGCGCTCGTCGGTCTCGGAGACGTAGGCGACCGACGGCCGACAGAACTGACACTCGGACAACAGAAACTCCTCGGTGTCGCCCGCGCACTCGCCGCCCACCCCACCCTCCTGCTCCTCGACGAACCCGCCGCCGGACTCAGCACCCAGGAAACCGAATCCTTCGGGACCTACCTCCGTCACGTCGCCGCAACCGACGTCGCCTGTCTCCTCGTCGATCACGACATGAGCCTCGTGCTCGCCGTCTGCGATCGGATCTACGTCATCGACTTCGGCCGGGTCATCGTCCACGGCACACCGACCGAGGTTCGCCGCCACCCCGCCGTCATCACCGCCTACCTCGGCGGGAGCCTCGACGACACCGAGGCAGAGACCACATCGGAGTCTGGGGCCGAACAATGACCGCCGCACTCACCGCCAACGCGCTCGAAGCCGGCTACGGCGACATTCGTGTCGCCGGCCCGATCGACCTCGAGATCGGCGCCGGTGAAGTCGTCTGTCTGCTCGGCGCGAACGGAGCCGGCAAGACCACCACGCTGATGACCTTGGCCGGCGTGCTGGCGCCGCTCGCAGGGACGATCACACTGCTCGGCGACGACATCGGCGGACAGCAACCCCACAAGATTGCCGCCCTCGGCCTCACACTCGTACCCGAAGACCGAGGCATCTTCTATCAACTGACCGTGGCCGAGAACCTGCGACTTCGCCGCCAACACACCTCGGAGATCACCGAGACACAACTCTTCGAATACCTGCCCGACCTCGAACCGCTCCAGAGTCGCAAAGCCGGACTGCTCTCCGGCGGCGAGCAACAAATGCTCGCACTCGGCGGAGCGCTCCTCGGCGGGCCGAGCGTGCTCCTCATCGACGAGATGAGCCACGGCCTCGCACCGATCATCGTCAGACACCTCCTTCCGCTCGTGCGCCGCATAGCCGACGAAACCGGCATGGGCGTCCTCCTCGTCGAACAACACGTCAGTGCCGCGCTCGACGTCTCCGACCGCGGCTACGTGCTCCAACGCGGACAGATCGTCGCCGAAGGCACCGCCACCGCCATCGCCCACGCCGCGCGTTCCCTCGAAGACAGCTACCTCGGCACCACCGACGCCTGACCATGAGATTCCGTGATGAAACTGGGCCAAGCTCGGTGCGGGCAAGCGCGCGAGGGCGTCCAAGATCGGTGTCTTCGCACACCGACTGTCTTGGAGGACTCGGCATGAACACTGACCTGGACGCTCTCGCGACCCGACTCTACGTCACGATCGACGATCTGTTGATCGACCACCCCGACTGGGCGCCTGCGCGACCCGAGATCGGAATTGCCCCGAAACTCACTGACGCCGAGTTGATCACGCTGGCGGTGATCCAAGCCCTGCTCGGCTACACCTCCGAAGCCCGCTTTTGGCGCCACGCCAACATCCACTTGCGTGGCTTGTTCCCGTATCTCCCGCAACGCCCCGCCTACAGCGACTCTGCAACGCAACAGCCACGATGCAACACATCATCGCGACGATCGCGCAGGAGTGCCCGTCGTTCAACGACGACTTGTGGCTCGTGGACTCCACACCGGTCGAGTGCGGCCGCTCCCGTGAAACGGTGAATCGATCCGACATGGCCGGCTACGCGACCTACGGCTACTGCGCCTCGCACTCGAGCGCCACGGGGGCCGCAAACCCGCCGGAGTCTGCGCTCGCATCCTGCAACGACTCCTCGCGCTCACCGCTGCCATCTGGCACCACGAGACCACCGGCGCCAACGGCCCCGCACGATCACTCCTGGCCTACGACAACTGACACCCCTTGGAACTAATCATCTAGGGCACCCAGATCTGGTGGGCCTCCACAACCTTGCCGCCCTGAACGGTGAGCAGGAACGGGAACTCGACGAACGTGTAGCCCTCCGGTGCCGCATCGGCGGGCGGTGCGCCACCGGCCAAATTCCACAACTCGGCGGCGGTGATCGCGTAGTTCTGTTGCGTTTCGGATACCACGGTCACCGACCGGATGTCGCTGATGACGACATCGATGAGCTTGTGTGGGTCGGCGATGATCCCGTAGTCGTTGGCGCACTCGTCGGCGCCGAGTACCTCCACACACGTGTCGGCGAACAGCGCTTGCGACAGATCGAAGATCAGGGACCGTTGGTCGCCGTCGCTCCGGCCTGTGAGGTCGCTCCAGTACTGGCCGTCGGGGCCCGGCGTCGTGAGGGCAGGATCGATGGCCGCGGTTCGGTCGGGCACGGCCGGTACCGGTGCACGGTCGTAGAGGTCCACCTTGCCGGGGCCGTCGTCGCCACCGCAGGCGGCCACCAGAACAACTGCGACCGCACATGCGAGTACCGCACGGTGGGTCACAGGCGGCGGAGCTTCACGTTGGTCACCCGGTGATCGCGGCCCTTGGTGAGCAACAGGCTGGCGCGACCCTTGGTTGGTTCGATGTTCTCGCGCAGGTTCTTGCCGTTGATCTCGCGCCAGATGAACTGCGCGGTCTCGATGGCCTGCTCGCGGGGGAGGTGTGCGTAGTGCCGGAAGAAGCTGTCGGGGCTCTGGAACACCGTGTCGCACAACGTGAGGAACCGCTGCACGTAGAACTGCTCGATGTCCTTCACATTCGCGTCGATGTAGATCGAGAAGTCGAAGTAGTCGCTGACGAACTCGGTGAACGTGGGCCCATCGCCGGCCGCGCCCACCTGTAGCACGTTGAGCCCCTCGATGATCACGATGTCGGGCTGGCGCACGATCACCTCCTCACCCTCGATGATGTCGTAGACGACGTGGCTGTAGACGGGCGCCGCGGCCGCTGGCGCACCGCTCTTCAGATCGCGCAGGAACTGCAGCAGGCGGCGCGTGTCGTAGCTCTCCGGGAAGCCCTTGCGGTTCATGATGCCGCGTTCCTCCAGCACCCGGTTGGGGTGCAGGAAGCCATCGGTGGTCACCAGGTCGACCTTGGG
>JANONE010000498.1:0-4816 GCA_031420675.1 Ilumatobacteraceae bacterium
ACAACCCGTTGGCCCGCGAGAACGTGCACGTGCAGGCGCTGTGCGATGCGACGCTCACCATGGCCGACGGCACCGTGGAGCAGGGGATCGGGATCCTGGAGCAACTCGCGATCGGCCCCCATCCCAGCGGACTGAGCGGCACCCTCGACGGCTACGCCGAGCCTCTCATCTCCAAGAGTGAGGTCGTCCCACCCGACCAGTGACGGTCGCCGCGCCTCCACCCGCAGATCCGATCGCCGCTGGGGTCACGCGCCCCCGCACCTGCGGGCATCCGTTGAGGCCGGAGCACCAAGACCGGCCCACCGAACCGTTTCGTGTCGCGCCCTTGATCTTCATTTTCGACGTCAGGGCCGCGACACGAACACCGCCACACACGCACTCGATAGGGCACCCTCAGGTGTGGCGGACGGTCATCCCTCCCTCGACCGCGATGTTGGCCCCGTTCACGAAGCTGCTCGCCGGAAGGCACAGGCTCAGCGTCATGTGGGTCACCTCCTCGGGGTCGCCGTAGCGACGCAGCGGCACGCGCCGTTTCGCGTATGGCCGCGTAGGCGGCAAGCCCGGCCGTGGTCACGATCGCTTCGGTCGAGGCGATGTTCACCACTCGCCCACCACCGTCGGCCGCTCGCAGGAACGCCAGGCACAATCGGATCAGACGCGAATGCGACGTGAGGTTCACATCGAGCGTGCGCGCCCAGTTCGCCTCGTACTCGCCCTCTTCCATGAACGCGGAGTTGATCAACGAGATGCCCGCGTTGTTGATCAGCACATCGATGCCGCCGAGCGTGTCGACGACGTCGGCCACCAGTCGTTTCAGCGCATCGTGATCGCCGACGTCGGTGACGAAGCCGTGTGCCGCGTCGGGCCCGTGGGCCGAGCGGATCTCGTCGACCACCGTGGCGACGCCCTCACCGCCGATGTCGACGACCGCGACTCGGGCACCCTCGTCGGCGAACAGGTGAGCCGTCGCTCGCCCCATGCCCGATGCCGCGCCGGTCACGATCACGCGCTTGCCGGCGACCGAGCGGGAGAGCGACGTGAGGCGGGAGTTCTGCATCGACAGATCATCGCGTTCACGCACCGATGCGGCCGGTATCGTGCGCGGCAGTGAAGAAGCCCACCGTTGCCGAGCGCCGTGCCGAGATCCTGGAAATCACGTGCGAGGTGGTCATCGAGCGCGGCTTCGCTGCCACACGTATCGCCGACGTTGCCAAGCGGCTGGGCGTCTCCAGCAGCCTCATCCACTACCACTTCGACTCGAAGGAGCAGCTGCTCGCGGAGGCCTTCGCGCACTACGCCCGCAAGGACGTGGAGGAGATGGAGGCCGAGATCGAGGCTGCTCCCACCGCGGTGGCACAGCTCGATCGGGTCATCCACAACTATGTGCCCGAGGGCAGCGGCGACGTGGAGTGGATGCTGTGGATCGATGGGTGGGGCGAAGCGTTACGCAACCCGATGATGCGCAAGATCAGTCAGGAACTCGACGAGCAGTCGGCTGCCCTGGCCGAGCGCGTCATCCGTCACGGTGTGGAGACCGGCGAGTTCGTCTGCGTCGACCCTGCGGCCGCGGCCATGCGCCTCACCGCCGTGGTCGACGGTCTTGCCGTGCAGTTCGCAGCTCACGACGGGATGATGACCCGCGACCAGTTCATCGATCACGTCCGCACCCTCGCCGCGTGGGAGGTCGGCCTCGAACCCGACGCGTTGCGTCAGGGCAAGGCGATCGCCGACACCGGTGGGCCCGCATCACCTGCCACCGACAACGCGCTGCGACACCTCGTCTCGCGCTATTGCGACGCCGTGATCCGCAAGGACGCAGCGACGTTCGGTGACTGCTGGACCGCCGACGCAGTGTGGGGTCTTGCCAAGCCGGTGGAGGGCCGCGAAGCAATCGTGGCCTACTTCGGCAAGCTGATGGCGGGCGTCACATGGCTGATGCAGACGGCGCCGAACGCAGTCTTCGAGGTCGACGAAACGGCCGGCACCGGCACCGGTCGGGTGTTGATCCACGAGGACTACCAGTCGAAGAAGGACGGGCCCGGCTCACTGGTCGGCGTGTACCACGATCGCTATCAGCGAATCGGGCACACGTGGCTGTTCGCCGAGCGCCGCATCGAGATCTTCCGCCGCGGCTGAGGCGCCCACGGCCGCGAGTCGCTACGGCCGAACCTCGTAGAACGCGTTCACGCTGTGTTCGATGTCGAGCTTGCGGAAACGCGTGAAACCCGCCTCGGCCGTCATCGCGCGCGCCTTGTTCTCCGAGAAGCCGAGCGTGCCCAGCCCGGAGCCACCCGGCTCGCTGAGCGCCGATGACATGCACGACAGCACGCTGATCCCATACATCAGCGATGCCATCGGGTTCTTGCGAGCGTTCTCCTCGAACGTGTCGAGCGCCTTGATGTCCACGAGCAGCCAGGTGCCAGCGGGCTTGATCGCAGAACGGATGGCCTTCATCACCACCAGCGGTTGCGTCATGTCGTGGATGCAATCGAACGTCGTGACGAAGTCCACCGAGTTGTCCGTCACCATCGGCGCACTGCGCGGGTCGGCGAAGGCGACGTTGTGCAGCCCGCTGTCCTCCAACTTCTGCGCGGCGCGCGCGAGGGCGTACTGCGAGATGTCGTAGCCGCAGAAAGTCGAGTGCGGGAAGGCACGCGCCATCAGCAGCACCGCGCTGCCGGCCCCGCAACCGACGTCGACCACGAACGCGCCGGCGTCCAGCCGGGCCACCATGCCATCGATCGCGGGCAGCACCACCGGCAGCAGGTTGGCGTTGCTCCACGGCTCGAAGCTGCGTTCGATGCCGACCGCACCCTGGGGGCCGTGGCTGTCGTAGTCGTGACCGAGGCCCGTACGAAAGCTGTCGCGCACGTGCTCGAGCGCCTGCATCGTTTGCGGCAGGCGATGGAACATGCCCATTCCATACGCGGGGTGGTCGGGTGAGGCGAGCACAGCCGCAGCCTCGGCGGTGAGACTGAACCGGTGCTGGTCGTCGACGTCGATCAGCTTCGCAGCCGCCTGGTTGTGCGCCCACTCGCGCACCCAGCGCTCGGACAGACCGGTGCGCCCGGCGAGCTCGTCGGTGGTGAGCGGCGCGTCCGCATCCTTCATCGCGGTGTACAGGCCGAGGTTGTCACCGAGGTGGATCATGCCCGCCGTGACCGCACCCTCCAGCTTGCCGAAGACCTGGAACGAGAACATCTTGAGCGCTTCGGGATCGGGGCCGTTGGGATCGGGGCCGTTGGTAACGCCGGTTGTTGTCATGATCGGTCCAGTCAAGTGGGGTCGATGAAGTTGGGCGGTCGCTTCTCGAAGTTGGCCACGACGGCCTCTTTCTGGTTCGGGCGCCCGACGAGCGAGCTGATGTACTGGCGTTCGGCGGCGAACTGCGCGGCGGCTCCTTGGTTGAACAAGCCGTTCAGCAGCGCCTTGCCGGCGCGAACGGCGTCGGGGCTGCGGCCCGCGATCTCGCGAGCCATCGCCATCGAGTCGTCGTACGGGTTGTCGGACAGCCGCGTCGCGATTCCCAGCGCGAAGGCCTCGCGGCCATCGAACATTCGAGCCGTGAGCACGAGCTCCTTGGCGACGTCGGCGCGCACCAACTGCGACAGCATCATCGTGCCGGTCATGTCCGGCACCAGGCCCCAGTGGATCTCCCGCATGCTCATCTGGGTATCGGGGTGCACGATGCGGATGTCGGCAGCGAGCGCCACCTGGATGCCGCCACCGATCGCGTGCCCGTGCACGGCGGCGATCACCGGCACCGGCACCTCCTGCCACACCCAACACACCTGCTGGCCGAGGTGGGTGATGCGCCCTTCCTTCATCGCGCCCGGGTTGCCCGGGTTCTCGTCGCGCTCCCCGCCACCGGCCAGCGCGGCCATCGTTGCGAAGTCGAGCCCGGCACAGAACGACGGGCCCTCACCCGACAGCACGACCACCCGCACGCCGGGTTCGATCTTCAAGCGCTCGCCGGCCTCGGCCAAGGCGGTGAACATCGCACCGTCGAGCGCGTTGCGTTTGTCCGCACGCGTCATGCGCACATCGGCGATGCCGTCGGTGATGGTGATGGAGACGCGATCCTCTGACATGCCGCGAGTGTGTCAGGTCAGTTCTTCACCGCTCGCAGCGTGTAGCTCATCGGCATGCGGTCGGTGCCATCGCGCAGCCACCACTCGCCGCGCTCGTCCTGCACCATGGCATCGGGGTGGAAGGCGTTCCAAGGCAGCGAGCGGTGCTCCTCGAAGAGCGTGATGGTGAGCCCAGCGTCCCACAAGGCGTTGAAGATCTCGGCCAGTCCGTGGTTGAAGTGGACGATCGTCGGCTCGGCCAAGGCGCCGTCGTGCTCGACGTACGTCTTGTCCTCGACGAACACCGTGCCATCACTCTCGAAGTACGGGAACTCGACCACCAGCAGATGATCCGATCGCGGGTCGCACATCGTCCACACAACCGGGTGGCCCTCACGGATGAAGAGGAACCCGCCCGGCTTCAGTAGGCCGGCGACCACCTGCGCCCAGCGCGCCACGTCGGGCAGCCAGCACAGGGCGCCGATCCCGGTGAAGACGAAGTCGAAGGCAACGCTCGGCAGGTGTTGCGGAGCGGAGTACAGATCGCTCTCCACGTAGTCGATCTGCACGGCACAATCGGCGGCGAGCCGGCGGGCGACCTCGAGCGCCGGGCCGGAGAAGTCGAGGCCGGTCATCTGCGCGCCGAGGCGTGCCAACGACGTCGTGTCGGTACCGATGTGACATTGCAGGTGCACACCGCGCAGGCCGGCGACATCGCCGAGGCGTGGCAGGTCGAAGCGCACTAC
>JANONE010000499.1:0-4731 GCA_031420675.1 Ilumatobacteraceae bacterium
TTGGACCGCTCGTCGATCATCGTGAGGCCGGCGTCGTTGTCGCCGCGGAACCAGCCGGCCGCGGCGGTGACGCCGGTGATCCAGGCGTTGTCGCCGGTGACTGCATGAGCGCGCCAGCATGCGTCGGCCATCGCCGCAACCTCGATGGGCTGTTGGTCGAACTGAGGCCCGCGGTCGTCAGGGCCGCGCCCGCCGACGCCCGTCACGGACAGGTGACCATCGCGTGTCTCCAACGCGAGCAGCCACGACAGCATTGCCAGACCGCGGTCGACTTCAGCCGGTCGCCCGAGGGCGGCGCCGGCGGCGAGCACCGCTTCGGCGAGGGAGGCGTTGCCATACGTCAGGCGCGGTTCGGGCCACGCCCACGCTCCGGCGGGAATCGGACCCACTTGTTCGAGCAGGTCGCTCAGCAGCGTGCGGGCGGGGCCGTGATGAGGGTCGATGGAGGCGATCTCGGCGGCACCGAGCGCAGCGAACACCATCGCACGAACCCAGGGCGAACGCTGGCGGGCGCTCTTGTCGAACGAACGCAGCGCCCAGCGCCGAATCGCCGGATTGCTGTGCTGCGCGGCGGCGACGCCGAAGCCCCACAGGCTGCGGCCCCAGCAGTCCTCGGTGCCGGCGACGTCGGTCCAGCGGCCTTGCGGATCCATGCGGTTGCGGCAGCGCCCGTCGTTGTCCTGTGCGCCGCGCACGAAGTGCAGGGCCAGGCGCGACAGTTGGTGGGCCGCACCCGCGTCGGGCACCCGCGACGTGACGACGAGGAGGCGGGCGTTGTCGTCCGTGCAGTATCCGTGCTCCAGCCTGCGCACGGTGCCTTCGGCGTGCTCGAACAGGCCGCGCTGATCGCTGATCGAGAGGAGGTGGGCGAACACATCGTCGAGCGCAGTCACATCGCCACCCGCTCGTCGACCTGGCAGATGTCGGCACACAGCTGGATGTACCGGTCGGCCACTGCCGACCAGCCCAGCGACGGCGCGATCCGTCGGGCCTCGGCCGTCATCGTGGCGAGCAGGTCGGCGTCGCACACCACCGAGCGGATTGCATCGGCCATGGCGACGGGGTCGGCGTGGGGGACGACGAGGCCGGCGCCGCTGGCCAAGGCCTCGACTGCGTGAGGGAAGGCGGTGGCGATCACCGGTCGGCCGGCGGCGAGTGCATCCACCAAGACTCCGGAGGTGACCTGGTCGCGCGAGTCGTAGGGCAGCACGACAACCGATGACGACGCTACGAAACGGGTGAGTTGTGTGACGTTTCGATAGGTGTCGTCGAACGTCACTGCGCCCGCCACTCCACTGAACCAGGTGCGGCGCATCAGCGAATGCCGGTATGCATCGCCGCTCCGGGCGAAGACCTTCGGGTGGGTGACACCCGCCACCGTGTACCGGAGGCGCGGGCGAACGTCGGAGAGCAGCGCGACAGCGTCGATGACATGCTCGATACCCTTTCCCGGCCCGAGCAAACCCCATGTCAGCAATTGTGGTCGATCTGTGTTTGCCAAAGTCGCGCTGTTCAGTGCTGTGCCGCTCGTCTCCGCGAGGGTGGCACCATGGGGCACTATGTCCACTCGCTCGGCGACGACGGCGTACGACGAGAGCAGCCGGGTGTTGGCCGATTCGGTCATCACGACAACGCGGGCGGCGCGGGCACACATGTCTTCGAGCACCGACTTCTGGTGCTCGGTGGGCACGAGCGGCACGGTGTGCAACACGACGATGGCGGGCGAGTCGAGGGCGTCGAGCAGTTGCAACACCTCGTCACCGTCATCGCCACCGAAGATGCCGTACTCGTGCTGCACGATCACGGCATCGCACCGCGAGAGCGTTGCTGCGGCGTTGCGCATGGATGCGGCGGAGCCGTTCACCAGTTCGCCCGCAACGGTCTGGCCGATGGCGGTGGGCTCATGGCCGTCGTTGATGCGAATGACGTCGACGCGGTGGCCTGCATCGCGGAGCGCGTGGGTGAGTGCTGCGGCGAACGTGGCCAGCCCGCACAGCTTGGGCGGATAGGTGCTCAACATACCGATGCGCCGGATTGGCGCGCCGTTGATGCGGCGAGTGGGTGGGTGAGCGGGCATGAGTCTCCTCGTGCAAGTGGAGGAGACGTCGAGCCTGCATGGAGCGACAGCGCTACGGTCGCCCTGTCCAAACAAGGCGGCTCTTCCCAGTAAGGGATCACCCTATCCCGGCACGCCTTGAACGGGCCTGGCCGCATGTCACCGTGAGCGCGCGGGGCCGATCAACGATTGGTGGCACGGTTCGCAGAGCCACCATTGCGCCGGGCCCTTGTGCAGGTCAGAGGTATCGCAAGCAAAATTCTGCAGGCAGCGCCAACAACGCCGGCTGGGTGCTTCCGGTACCTGCTCGTTCGTATTTGCCACGGGGGCGTTCATGACGAGACCAGCACATCTCCACGGCGTAGCCCGTCCCATTCGAAGCGGTTCACGAGTTGCTCGATTCCATTGGGCCGGAGGCTCTCGCTTGGACCCTATCGGCGTTCTGCCGCAGCCTGCCCCGGGTTAGGGTGCCTCATGTTCGGCCCCGCCCCCACGGTGCGTCCCCCTGCTGTCTCGTTCAGGTGCCCGTAGCGCCATGCGAGTACTTGTCACCTCCACGCCCGGCCTCGGACACACCAGCCCGCTCGCGCCGCTGGCGGCGGCGATGCAGGCTGCGGGTCACCAAGTGTTGTGGGCCAGTGCCGACGAATCATGCGACCGGTTGCGCGGCATGGGCTTCGAGGTCGTGGACGCAGGAATGGGTGTCGGGGAACGAAGGGCTGCGTTGGAGCCGCAGATGCCGGAGATCATGGCCCTCGAGCCTCGCGACCGCCGGGCCCGGGTGTTTGCCGGCTACTTCGGGCAGATAGCCGCGCCCAGGATGCACAGCGCACTCGGGCCCGTCTTCGAGTCGTTCCAGCCGGATGTCGTGATCCATGAGATCGCCGAGTTGGCCGCGGCGCCGATGGCGATCGGTCGCGGCGTGCCACACGTGACCGTTGCGTTCAGCGGTGCGCTCGCACCGGAGGTGATGGCCGGTGTGCTCGCGACGACTGCGTCACTGTGGTCGCTGGAGGGTGCCGCCAACGCGGGTGCCGCCGAGCTGCTCGGTGCGATGTACCTGCACCCGTTCCCTCCGTCGTTCGGCGGCGCGCCCGCCCACGGCGACGTGCGCCTCGTCCGGCCCGAGGCTGTGCATGCCGGCGATGCCGGCGAGGTGCCCGAGTGGTTGGCGTCCCTCGGTACCGACCGGCCGTTGGTGTACATCACCGCCGGTAGCGAGGTCACCGCCACCCTGGCTCCATGGGCTGCGGCGTTGGAGGCCCTCGCCGACCTGGATGTGGATGCCATCGCCACGATCGGGCCGACGCTGGACCCTGCCACCTTGGGTGTGCTGCCCGCCAACGTGCGGGTCGAGCGGTTCGTTCCGCAGCACCTTGTGCTCGATCGCGCCGCGGTTGTGGCCTCCCACGGTGGCGCCGGCACGGTGCTCGGTGCCGCCGTGCATGGTGTGCCGCAGCTGCTGTTTCCGATTGCGGCCGATCAGTGGGAGAACGCCGATGCCGTGGCACGCGCCGGAGCGGGCGTGGTGTGTGAGCTGGAGAACCGCTCTGCGGCCGAGCTCGCGCAGGGGCTGCAGCTACTGCTGGGCGACGGCTCGCGACGCGAGTCCGCCACGCTGATCGCGAACGAGATGGCCGCCATGCCGTTGGCCGCCGAGCACGTGGTCGCCATTGAGGCGCTCGTCGGCTGAGCCGTCAGGCAACGGCGACACCGGTGGGGAACGCAAGCGTGGTTTCGTAGGCCGCGACCAGTCGCAACAGATCAGCGTCGCCGCGGGGGCGGCCGATCAGTTGCATTCCCATCGGGAGGCCGCGCTGATCGAAGCCCACCGGCACGCTGATGGCAGGCAACCCCGCGAACGTGGCGTACGACGTCACCTCCATCCAGCGGTGGTAGGTGTCCATCTCGCGGCCGCCGATGTGTTGCGGCCATCGCTCGCTTGCATCGAACGGCCACACCTGCGCGGTGGGGATGGCGAGCACGTCGAAGCGGTCGAACAGCGCAGTGATGCTGGCGTGGAAGCTAGTGCGGTCGATGGCGGCCTTGGTTATCTGGGGTCCTGTGAGGCTGAGGCCGCGGTCGATCTCCCACAGCGCCTCCGGCTTCATCAGCCGGCGTTTGGCCGGGTCGGCAGCGAGTGGTGCGAGGCCTGCCGAGACCAGGAAGTGACGCCACACCAGCCAGGCCTGCCACACGCGCGCGGGCGGCATCGTGAAATTGGTCGGCTCCACCTGGCAGCCGAGCGCAGCCAGCGAGCGCAGCCCGTCGAGGCAGTGGTCGAGGATGCCGGGCTCCATCGCGAGGTACTCGTCGAGATCGCCGAGCCAACCGATGCGGGTTCCCTGCGGATCGCCGTCGAGCGCAATGCGTGCAGCGGCGACGCTGCCGAACTCGCCGAGCCGACCCGACAGTGAGAGCGGTGCCTTCGGCTCGTAGCCGGCTTGCGTACCGAGCAGCATCGCGATGTCCAGCACGGTGCGGCCCATCGGCCCTTGGGTGCTGAGTTGGGAGAGGTATCCGTCTCGCTCGGGCCAGCTGGGCACTCGACCCTGGCTCGGTCGGAAGCCGAAGATGTTGCTCCATCCTGCCGGGTTGCGCAGTGACCCCATGTAATCGCTGCCATCGGCGACCGGCAGCATGCGGGTGGCCAACGCCGCGGCCGCGCCGCCGCT
>JANONE010000500.1:0-2124 GCA_031420675.1 Ilumatobacteraceae bacterium
CGGCGCATGCGATGGCGGGTGAACTCCTCGCGGGCATTGCGCGTCACCGTCTCGTGCAACTCGCGCTTGTCGCCGCGCTGCGCGACACGAATCTGCACCTTGCTGCCACGCAGGTGCGTGAGCCACTCCTCGTAGGTCGACGGGTCCTCCGGTTCCACCGGCACGAGCACCTGCTTGGGGACACCGGCCGGCGGATCGTCGCCGTACAACGCTTCCAGGATGCGGTCGACGAGGCCGCCAGGCGACAGCTCTTCCACCTTGTCGAGGACGAAGCCCTTGCGACCCACCACCCTGCCCTTGCGCACGAAGAACACCTGCACGGCGGCTTCCAGATCGTCGTCGGCAATACCGATCACGTCGATGTCCTCGCTGCGTTCGGCGACCATCTGCTGCTTCTCGATGGCACGGCGCACCGCCATCAGCCGGTCGCGTAGACGCGCCGCGCGCTCGTACTCCAGCACCTTGGCAGCACTGGCCATCTCGGCTTCCAGGCGCTTGACAATGTCGTCGGTATCGCCATCGAGGAAGTCGCACAGCTCCTGCACCAACTGGCGGTACTGCATCTCGTCGATCTCACCCACACAAGGCCCGCTGCACTTCTCGATGTGGAACAGCAGGCATGGCCGGCCGAGCCGGTGGTGCTCGTTGAACTTGCCCGGGCTGCACGTGCGGATGGGAAAGCTGCGCAGCAACAGATCGAGCGTGTCGCGGATGGCGTAGGCGTGCGCGTAAGGCCCGAAGTAACGCGTCCCCTTGCGCTTGCGTCCACGCATCACCAACGCTCGTGGGTACTGCTCGTCGACCGTGACAGCCAGGAACGGATAGCTCTTGTCGTCGCGCAACCGCACGTTGAAGCGCGGGTGGTGCTGCTTGATGAGGCTGTACTCGAGCATCAGCGCCTCGACCTCGTTACGCACCTCGATCCACTCCACCGATGTCGCGGTGGCGACCATCTGCGCCGTACGCGGGTGCATGTTGCGCGGGTCCTGGAAGTAGTTCGAGAGGCGCTGGCGCAAGCTGGACGCCTTGCCCACGTAAATGACGCGCCCCTCCTTGTCCTTGAACTGATACGAACCCGGTGTCTCGGGAATCGTGCCGGTAGGCGGGCGCGCAACCATCTCCTGGACTCTACGGTCATGATCGCGGGGTCGCGGATAGGGTTGCGGCCGTGCCCGGCCGCTACCAGTTCTCCATGCCCGAACGCCCCAGTCGCGACGGCTGGTTCCGCATCGGCACGCTGGACATCACCACCACCGCACTGCTGGTCGGCCTCGGTGTGCTGTCGATGTTCCTCTACGCGATCGGCGGGGTCGACGGCGCGTTCATCAAGTTGCCGTACTTCGCGCCGCTCGTACGCGATGGCGAAGTGTGGCGGCTCGTCACCTGGCCGATCGCCAATCCACCGAACCGCATCTGGGTCATCCTCACGCTCGCCTTCTTCTGGTTCATGGGCCACCGGGTGGAAACCACCATCGGTCGCAAACGCTTCACGGTGATGATCGCGCTGATGACCGTGTTGCCGGCGGCCGTTGTCTCGCTGTTCGACTTCACGGCCGCCACCGGTCAGGCGTACGGACTCGGCATCCTGGCCATCGCGCTGCTGGTGGTCTACGCATTCGACAGCCCCAACGCCACCTGGTTCTTCAACATCCCGCTGTGGGTCGTCGCATCAGTGTTCGTGCTGCTCGACGTGCTGCAGTACCTGGGCAATCGCGTCTTCGGTGCATTGCTGGTGGAACTCGGCGCGATCATCGTCGGCACGATCGCGGCGCGCCAGTACGGCATGCTGGACGACCTCCAGTTCATCCCGCGCTTCGGTGGGCGCAAGAACGTGGCGAGCGCGCCGCGCCGGCGCGGCGTGCAGAGCCCCACCGTGGTGACCGGCCCGTGGGCCGCATTGGAGCCGGCACACACCGTCGCCGACCAGATGGAGTTGGATGGCCTCCTCGACAAGATCAGCGCTCACGGCATCGACTCGCTCTCACGCAACGAGAAGACCCGGCTCAACGAGTTGAGCAACAAGCTGCGCGGCCGCAGACCAAGCGCGAGTTGCTGTACGAGACCACCAGCAGCAGACCGGCCAGGAACGTCGCCGCATTGGCGAGCATGTGGTAGCCCCAGGCC
>JANONE010000501.1:0-8239 GCA_031420675.1 Ilumatobacteraceae bacterium
CCCTCGGTTCCGCTCTCGTATACGGCGTCGGCGACTACTTCGGCGGCCGCGCCAGCAGGCACCAGGCCAGCGTGGTGGTTGCGGCGCTCGGGCAGATGGTCAGCCTGGTGTTGGTGGTGGCCGCGGTCGTCGCCATGGGCACGCCGGTGCCGTCGGTGGCGACGTGGGGGTGGAGCGCCTTCGGTGGTGTCGTGGGTGCACTCGGCATCGCCGGTCTGTACCACGGCTTCGCCCACGGCGAGATCTCGGTGGTGGCGCCCACCAGCGCAGTCGTCGGGGCGGCCGTGCCGGTGGTGGTCGGGCTGGGCCTCGGTGAACGGCCGAGTGTGCTGGCCCTCGTGGGGATCGTCATCGCAGTGACAGCGGTGGCGCTGGTGAGCGGTGCCGTGGGCACCCACCAGCACAGCACGCCGCCGCGAATAGTCGCGCTCGCCGTCGGTGTCGGGGCGTGCTTCGGGCTGTTGTTCGTCGCGCTCGATCGCACCGACCCGCACTCGGGGATGTGGCCGCTGGTGATCGCGCGGCTGGCTTCCGTGCCGATGCTGCTCGGTCTCGCGGGACTCACCCGCGCATGCCCGGTTCGGCACCGGGCGTCGCTGCAGTTGGCCGTGGTCGCCGGCATCTTCGACATGGGCGCCAACGTGCTCTACCTACTCGCGGTGCGCGGCGGCATGCTGGCCATCGTGGCAGTCGTGGCCTCGCTGTACCCGGCCAGCACGGTCGCGCTGGCGTTCAAGCTCGACAACGAGCGACTCACCCGATGGCAGGCCGTCGGCTTGGGGGCGGCAGCGTTGGCCCTGGTGTTGGTGAGCCTCAGCCGCCAGTAGCCGGCGATGTCACGGGCGGCTCGGCGACCAACTGACTTTCGCGGGCTGCGGCTGCGAAGATGCCCTTGGCCATGAGGCTCGGCTCGGCCTGGCGGCGGGCGAGGTAGATCGCAGCCCGACCGCTGTGAATCGCAGGGTCGTCGGGCGCGGCCCAGCCGGCAAGGTCGGCGAAGTGGCAGGCGAGGCGCAGGTCGCCGTCGGCGGCCGCTTGCTCGCCACGGCGCAACAGCACGTCGGCCCCGCCCGCCACCGCCGCAAGCGCAACCGCGACCTGGGCGTCGGGGGAGGGTTTGAGCCGGGAGGGCGCACCATCCCACCAGCCGCCGAACTGGCGCCAGATATTGTGGACCACGAACTCGGGCTCGTCGTACAACGGCCGTAGGTACGGCTTGGCCAGCGTGTCGGCCGGTACCGACACCGCATGGATGATCGAGTCCAGCGTGGCACCCGCATTCATCATCGCGACAACCTCAGCGACCAGATCCTCGAGGGCCGTCGCCACCTCGCCGAGCACCATCGCGATGCGATCCTTGCCTTCGATGGGAAGACCGTGCGCCGGCAGCAACAGTTCGGCGCCGAGGCCCGCCATTTCGCGAAGGGCGGCGGCCCACTCGATCGGGTAGCGCTGCACCTTCTGCGGGTTGCCCGCGTTCGGGAAGTTCCAGATCAGGAAGTCGCCGGTGACCACTGCCTTGCGGTCGGGCAACCACGCCCACAGATGGTCGTCGGTCTCGCCGCGGGCGTGGTGCATCTCGATGTGCGTACCGCCGACGGTGATGTCGTGCGAGTGCTCGAAGGTTTCGTCGGGTCGCAGCGTGGACGCCGGCAGGAAACGGCGGGCACTCGGGTTACCCGCCACATCGATGCCCGCGTCGTCACCGCCGATCCCCAGCTTCAACTCACCGGCGACACCGCCGAACTGGCGGGCGTTGATGATCAGGTTCCAGTTGTTGGTGAACTCGTACCGGTCGAGCCGGCGGGCAACGTTCTCGTGACCGATCACGAGCGGGTGCTGGCGCCCCGCCTGCTCGGCGGCCAGGGCGAACGCTGTGCTGCCGCCGACGTGGTCGGCGTGGCCATGCGTGTACACGAGGTGGCTCACCGGTAGCGGCCGCCACCCGCTCAGTGCCTCCACGACCGCAGCGCCCGTCATCACGCTGGACGCATCGAAGCAGACCAGGCCGTCGCCGGCGTCGAGGGCGACGCAGTGACTGAAGCTCTCCACCATCGCGATGCCGTCGGCAACTTCGCTGAGCTGGTTCGTCACCCGGTTCACAGGCTGGTCGGCGTGCCCACTGTCGATGATGCGCGATGAGAGCGAGAGCAGATCAGCCATGAGGCCGACGGTAGTCGCCGGCGACGTCAGCGGGGGAGGCCGAGGACGCGTTCACCGAGGATGTTGCGCATCACGTTCGAGGTGCCACCCATGATCGTGTAGCCCGGTGCGTACGTGAGGCCCTTGGTGACGTCGTCCCAGAGCGTGGCCTGCGGGCCGAGCACACGCGACACGAAGTCGCTGACACGAATCTCGTGCTCGGTGCAGAAGCACTTGGTGGCGGCGCTGAACCCTGCTGGGGCCTGCTTGAGCACCTCGCGGATGACGAGGATGCGGCCGATGCGGTAGCCGATCTCCAACTTCGCGATCTCGTCCCGAACCACCAGGTTGGAGGTATCGGCGTGCTCGAGCGCCAGCAGGTAGAGCGCGTGGTTGCTGACCAGCCGGTCGATACCACCACGCTCGTGCTCCAGTTGACGCATCGTCTGCTTGAACGCGCCGCCCTCGAGGCCGACGAGGTTCCCCACCGGTACCCGTACGTCGGTGAAGAACACCTCGCAGAAGTGGCGGTTGGTGGTCATGTCCTCGATCGGGCGCACTTCGATGCCGGGCGTGTCCATCGGCACGATGACTTCGCTGATGCCTGCGTGGGGCGGGCCCTCCTGCGAAGTTCGGCAGATGAGGTAGCAGTAGTCGCTGACGGTGCCGAAACTCGTCCAGACCTTCTGGCCGTTGATGACGAACCACTCGCCGTCGCGCTCGGCTGTCGTCTTCAGGCTGGCGAGGTCGCTCCCTGCGTTCGGCTCGCTCATGCCGATGCACCATGTGGTCTCGCCGGCCACGATGCCGGGCAGGAACGCCGCCTGTTGATCGGGTGTGCCGTAGGCGAGCAGGGCCGGCCCCATCTGACGATCTGCGAACCAGGAAGCCGCGATGGGTGCGCCGGCCTTGATCAGCTCCTCGCCCACGATGAGGCGGTCGATCGCCGGGCTGGCCTTACCGCTGTACGGATTGTCGGGCCACGTCATGCCGATCCAACCGCGGCCTGCCAGCTCCTTGGAGAACTCCTTCGAGTAGCCGTTGATCCACGAATCGTTCTGGCGGCCGAAGCGGGCGACCGCATCGGCTGCGACCCCGGCCGCCTCGGCCCGCAGTGCGAGTTGTTCGGGAGTCCACGAGAAGTCCATGCCGGCCGATGCTAGGTGCGTCCTGCGTCGAGCGCGAACTCCGGTCGTGCCCGGCGCGTTTGTCGGGAGCGGGCCCGATGGAGGTAATCTCATACAAGTCCGATACAAGTGGATCGAGTCGGCTGACCGCGCACGAGCACGTCAGCCCGATCGCACGTCAGAAGGGTGCAGCGAGATGGCAAAGATCACGGTGAAGAACCCGGTCGTCGAAATGGACGGCGACGAGATGACCCGCATCATCTGGCAGTTCATCAAGGACAAGCTGATCCTGCCCTACCTCGACATCGAGCTCGACTACTACGACCTGGGCATCGAGCACCGCGATGCCACCGACGACCAGGTCACCATCGACTCGGCCAACGCCACGAAACGGCATGGCGTGGCCGTGAAGTGCGCCACGATCACCCCCGACGAAGCCCGCGTCGAGGAGTTCGGCCTGAAGAAGATGTGGAAAAGCCCCAACGGCACCATCCGCAACATCCTCGGCGGCGTCATTTTTCGCGAGCCGATCTTCATCTCCAACATCCCGCGCCTGGTGCCGGGCTGGACCAAGCCGATCATCATCGGCCGTCACGCCCACGGCGACCAGTACAAGGCCACCGACTACAAGGTGCCCGGTGCAGGCACCGTCACCATGACGTACGTGCCCGCCGACGGAAGCGCCCCCGTCGAGATGAAGATCGCCGACTTCGGCCCCGATGGTGGCGTGGCGATGGGCATGTACAACTACAACGACAGCATCCGCGACTTTGCCCGCGCATCACTGCGGTACGGCATCATCCGCAACTACCCGGTGTACCTCTCCACCAAGAACACCATCCTGAAGGCGTACGACGGTTCGTTCAAGGACATCTTCGAGGACGTCTACCAGACCGAGTTCAAGACCGAGATGGACGCCGCCGGCCTCACCTACGAACACCGCCTCATCGACGACATGGTCGCCTGTGCGATGAAGTGGGAGGGCGGCTACCTGTGGGCCTGCAAGAACTACGACGGCGACGTGCAGAGCGACACAGTCGCCCAGGGTTTCGGCTCGCTCGGCTTGATGACCAGCGTGCTGATGACGTCCGACGGCAAGACCGTGGAGGCCGAGGCCGCACACGGCACGGTCACCCGCCACTTCCGTGAGCACCAGAAGGGCAACAAAACGTCCACCAACCCGATCGCGTCGATCTACGCGTGGACGCAGGGCCTCACCTATCGCGGCCGGATGGATGACACGCCCGACGTTGTTGCGTTTGCACAAGCGCTGGAGAACGTGTGCATCGAAGCGGTGGAAGCCGGTCAGATGACCAAGGACCTCGCGCTGCTGATCGGCAAGGATGCCCCGTGGCTGACCACGGAAGACTTCCTCGACGCACTCGATCAGCGGCTCCAGGCCAAGATGGCCTGAGGCCATGCGCCTCGCCGACTTCGACTACGAGCTTCCCGAGGAGCACATCGCGCAGCACCCGATCGAGCCGCGCGATGCGGCGCGGCTGCTGGTGGATCAGGGCTCGCGAGCCTCCCTGCACCGGCATGTTCGCGACATCGGCGACTTCCTGCGCGACGGCGATCTGCTCGTGCTCAACGACACGAGGGTGATCCCCGCTCGGCTGCGACTCACCCGCGCGACGGGTGGTGCGGCCGAGGTGCTGCTGTTGGAGCCGCTGGACGCGGATCGACGCACGTGGGAGGCCATGGTGCGCCCGGCGAAGAAGATGAAACCGGCGGAGGAACTGTTCATCGGCGATCGGCCGTTGGTGCGTATGGTGCGTCGCAGCGATGTCGGCGACACGATGATCGTCGAACTGCTGGGGGAAGGCGACCCGCTGGCGCTGCTGCAGGTTCATGGCGAGATGCCGCTGCCGCCGTACATCTCGGCCCGGCTCGACCATCCAGATCGCTACCAGACCGTGTACGCCAACGAGCCGGCGTCGGCGGCGGCGCCCACCGCAGGCCTCCACTTCACACCCTCCCTACTGGCGTCGTTTGCAGGACGAGGTGTCCAAACGGCGCACGTGGAACTGGTGGTCGGCCTCGACACGTTCAAACCGGTCAGCGCCGACGATCCTCGCGAGCACCAGATCCACAGCGAGCGCTACCGCGTCCCTGCGGAGGTGTTGGCCGCCTGCCGCGCGGCGAAGCGGGTGGTTGCCGTCGGCACCACCAGCGTGCGGGCGCTCGAGAGCGCAGCCACCTTTGGCGTCACAGCAGGCCGCACGCGCTTGTTCATCCACCGGCCCTACGAGTGGCAGCTCGTCGATGTGCTGATGACCAACTTCCACCTGCCGCGCACGACGCTGCTGATGATGATCGACGCTTTCATCGGCCCTCGATGGCGCACCCTGTACGAGGAAGCCCTGCGCGAGGGGTACCGCTTCTTGAGTTTCGGCGACGCGATGTTGCTGGATCGGAGCCTGAGCTAGATGCACTCCGTTCGATTCGAGCTCGTGGCTGCCGATGGCGCCGCGCGCACCGGCGTGGCCCACACCGCCCGTGGCAGCTACCACACACCGTGCTTCATGCCGGTGGGCACACGAGGGGCGATCAAGTACCTCAGCGCCTCCGACTACGAGCGCCTGGGCGCGGAGATCGTGTTGGGCAACACGTATCACCTGATGCTGCGACCCGGTGCTGAAGCCGTCGCTCGCTTCGGTGGCCTGGGCAAGTTCGCCGGGTGGGGCGGGCTCACCCTCACCGACTCGGGCGGCTTCCAAGTGTTCTCGCTGGAACCGAAGGTCGATGACGATGGCGTGACGTTCAAGAGCACCTACGACGGTTCGTTGCACCGGTTCACACCCGAGATCGCGGTGCACACCCAAGAACTGCTCGGCGCAGACATCCAAATGGTGCTCGATGTGTGCGCCTCGCTGCCGTCGACCCCTGACGTGATCCGCCAGGCCCTGGAGCGCACCTCGATGTGGGCAGCCCGCGCCAGAGCCGCGCACCAGCGCCCTGATCAGGCCCTCTTCGGCATCGTCCAAGGCGGTGTCAGCGAGGCGATGCGTGCCGAGAGCGCACAGCGCACCGTGGCTCTGGAGTTCGACGGGTACGGCATCGGCGGGTTGAGTGTGGGGGAGAGCCGCGAGGAGATGCTGCCCGCACTGACTGCTGCTCTCGCGCACCTACCCGCCGACCGACCTCGTTACCTGATGGGCGTCGGCGACCCGGCGAGCCTGGTGGAAACCGTCGGGATGGGTGTCGACCAGTTCGACTGTGTGCTGCAGACCCGAATCGGGCGGCACGGCACGGCGCTCACCAACGCCGGCAAGCTGCACATCAAGAACGCGCAGTACGCGCTCGCCGACGAGCCGATCGATGCTGAATGCTCCTGCGAGGTGTGCGAGCGGCACAGCCGGGGCTACATCCGCCATCTCTTCCAAGTGGGCGAGCCGACTGCTGCCCGCCTGCTCAGCCTGCACAACATCGCGTGGACGCTGCAGCTGATGGCTCGAATGCGCACGGCCATCGCCGCCGGCACGTTCGACGCGTTGCGGCGCGAGGTGCTCACCGTCTGGGGGTGATCTGCCAGAAGGGGGGTAGGTCGGGCTAGAATCGCCGGTCGGTCAACGAGGCTCCGCCCTCCTTCGTGAACACCTGGACTCCCCATGCATCTGTCACCACTCCTGGCGTCAAGTCACAACCCATTTCCGACGCTCGTCATCTTCATGCTCATCCCGGTGGCGATGTACTTCCTGCTGATCCGGCCGCAGCGTCGCCGTCAGCGCGAAGCCGTCAGCCTGCAGCAGTCCGTGGAAGTGGGCGATGAGGTCATGACGACCTCTGGCCTGTACGGCTTCGTCACCGGATTCGAGGGTGATGTGGCATGGCTGGAGATCGACGACAACGTGCAGATCCGAATCGCCCGCCAGGCCATTCAGCGCAAGGTCGACACCGCCAAAGGCGAGACCGCCGTACCCACCGACGATGGCACCAAGGCCAAGCAGACCAAGATCGACGACGCCACCACAGACGCCACCGACGACTGACCGCATCACATGCGCAAGAAGCTCATTATTTCGCTCGCCGGCATCCTGCTGCTGGCGTACCTGTCGTTCGGGATCGTGCTGATCGCAGGCATCCATCCCACGCTCGGCCTCGATCTGCAGGGTGGCGTGTCGGTCACACAGCAGCCCAAGGCCGGCAGTTCGTACAGCAGTGCAAGTCTCGATCTGGCGGTGGAAAAGATCCGCGAGCGCGTCGATGCCATTGGCGTCGCCGAACCCGAGATCCTTCGCCAGGGGGAAACGATCGTGGTCAACCTGCCCGGCGTACGCAACGTGCAACAGGCCATTGATCTCGTGCAGGTCACAGGCCAGGTGTACTTGCGGCCGGTGATGAGCGAATGCCAGACACTGACTCTCAACCCCGACACGAGCACAACGGTGCCAGGCGGTAGCACCACGGTTGCAGGCAGCACCACCACCGGCGGCGCAAACGTCGGCTCACCGAGCACCGCGCCCTCCACTACTGCGCCCGGCGGTCCGGGCCGCGCGGTCAGCGGCGACAACACCACCACCACCACTGTCGCCGGCACCACTACTGTCGCCGGCACCACCACCACCCTCCCAAGTACGACCACCACCAGCCCTGGCAGCGCCCCCAGCACCACCGCTGCGACAGTGGACGAGAACGGTCTGCCGATCCCCGAGAGCGACCCCAACAACTCGCAGTTCCTGCCGGTCGCCGGCGCCGACCCGCCGCAGTACTGCCTCGTGGGCCCACAGCAGGGCACGGGTGAAATCTTCCAGGACAACGCCGGCGCCAGGATCATCACCGACTCCGGGTGGGGCGTCACCGTCGACCTTCGTTCCGGCGCTGCCGGAAACGACGTCTGGAACTCACTGGCTGCGCAGTGCTTCAACCGGCAGGCCTCGTGCCCCACCGGTCAACTCGCCATCGAACTCGACGGCACCCTGCAGTCGGTGGCCAACGTGCAGACCGACAACTTCCAGGGCAGCGTGCAG
>JANONE010000502.1:0-1690 GCA_031420675.1 Ilumatobacteraceae bacterium
CGTCGGGCGCGATCCACGACATCATCACGATCGCCGGCGTGAGCCGGTACGCGCTCGAATCGGCGACGCGAGGCTGATCTTCGGGCGGGAGGCCGTCGCGTCCCATGGGCCAAGACGAACGGCAGTTGCACGCAAGCCTGCGCCCGTGCCACCCTCCGATCATCAGCCGGCTCGTTCGGCGTGACCCGCCCGTCCGGGGAGACCAACGGCGGCCGGTCGAGATACGAGGAGGACACCCTGATGCCCCAGGCTCCGAGTCATCGAGCCGTGCGGTCGATCGCCGTGCTGGCTCTCGCGATTTCCGTGTTGCTCCCGGCTGCCATGCCGGTCGCGGCGGCGGACCCTGTCGTGCTCCGCGTCGGGACGACGCAGGACCTCGACGCGATCAACCCGTTCCAGACGGCGCTCGTCGTCGGGTTCGAAGTGTTCACGCTCAACTACGAGCTGCTGCTCGGGTTCGACGTGAAGCTCGCGCCGGCCCCCGAGTTCGCCGACTCCTGGACGAAGTCGGATGACGGGTTGACGTATACGTTCAAGATCAACCCGGACAAGAAGTGGTCCGACGGGACGCCGGCGACCTCCGAGGACGTGCGATGGACGTACCAGTTCATCCTCGACGCGGCTACCAGCGAGGCCGGCGCGACGTGCCTCGGCTATCTCGACCCGTACCTCATCAATGCGAGCCTCAAGACCGTGACCGCGCCCGACCCGCAGACGGTCGTGCTCACGCTGGAGCGGCCCGACGAGCGGATCCTCCAGACCTACCTGCCGATCCTGCCCAAGCACGTCTGGGGCACCCAGACGCTGGCCACGATCTGCGACTTCCAGAACGAGCCGCCGGTGGTGGGCTCCGGCCCCTACCAGGCCCAGCAGTGGCAGACGGGCCAGTTCGTGCGGTTCGTGAAGAACCCGAACTGGATGGGCGCGCCGCTCGCGGCCGACGAGGTCGTGCTCCAGATCTTCAAGAGCTCGGACACCATGGTCCAGGCCCTCCGCGCGGGCGAACTCGACTATGCCCGCGGCGTCAACGCCGACCAGTTCGATGCGCTCAAGGGCCAGCCCGACATCGAGAAGACGGACGCCACGGCGAACGGCTACACCGAGCTCGGGTTCAACACCTACGGGACTGGCACGGGCAAGACGATCAAGGGCGGAGGCCCGTCGACGAAGGCGCTGCTCGACCCTGCGTTCCGTGACGCGCTGGGCTATGCGATCGACAAGAAGCTGCTGGTCGAGCGCGTGCTCGGCGGTTACGGCGATCCCGGCACCACCGGGGTCCCGCCGTTCCAGACCCGCTGGCACAAGGAGCCGGCCACCCCGCGGATCTTCGACATCGAGGTCGCCAGGCAGAAGCTCGACGCGGCCGGCTACAAGCTGGACGGCGCCGGCAAGCGCCTGGACAAGGAAGGCAAGCCGATCAACCTGAGCCTCCTGTTCCCGGACAGCGAGGCCACCTATCCGCAGGCTGCCCAGTTCATCCAGGCGTGGTTCCAGGAGCTGGGGGTCGGCGTCGCGCCGGCCCAGTTCGACTCGGACACGCTGATCGACAAGATGCTCCCGCCCGAGGCCGGTGACTACAAGGCCGAGTTCGACATGTTCATCTGGGGCTGGGGGGGTGACGTCGATCCCAACTCCCTGCTCGAGATCTTCACCTGCGACCAGATCGGCAACTCGTCCGACAGCTTCTACT
>JANONE010000503.1:0-7251 GCA_031420675.1 Ilumatobacteraceae bacterium
AGATCCATGAAGAAGTAGTGGTCGGCGAAGGTGGTGACACCGCACTCGATCATCTCCGCGGCGGCCACGAGGGTGCCCAGGTACACGTCGCGTTCGCCGATGTTCACCTCCATCGGCCAGATGTAGTCGTTGAACCAATGCGCGACGGACACGTCTTCGGCGGCACCGCGCAGGAACGTCATGGCCGCATGGCAGTGCGTGTTGATCAGGCCGGGCATGGCCACCATGCCGCGCGCATCCAACACCTCCCGGGCGCTGGGCGGGTCGGCCGGGTTCTGGTCGATGCGCGTGAACCGGCCACCGTTTATCTCCAAGGTGGTGCCGGGCGCGAAGGTGGTGCGGTCGCCGGTCACGCCCAGCAGTGCTGTGCAGTTGACGATGGCGAGATCGGCGGGTTGGCGCGCAGGCTCGTCGGACATGGTGCGAAACATAGTTGCAGCGAAGGCGCCGAACGGCGAGTCAGCCCAAGAGTTCACGCAACAGATCGGTGGCGGCGTGCTCGATGCACCACAGCGGTTCGTTCATCGCCCGCTCCAGCCCGAACTCGTGTACCAACGAACGATGCGTGAGGCGGTCGCGAACTTCCAGCGCGACGTCGCCCACGATCGCGGCGACCGGCAGCCCGACCTCGGCGGCCATCGCCTGCACCCCGCCGACGACCTTGCCGTCGAAGCTCTGCTCGTCGAGGTAGCCCTCGCCGGTGATCACCAGATCGGCGGCGGCGAGGTGGTCGTGCAGGCCGACCTCATCGGCCACCAGCTCGAAGCCCGGCAACAACCGGCCACCCAGCGCCACCAGGCCGCCGGCGAGACCCCCCGCAGCACCCGTACCCGGCAGGTTGCGCACGTCCACCCCGTATTGCTCCTGATACATCTGCGCGAGGCGTTCCAGCCGGCCACGCAGCATGTCGACCTGTGCCGGCGACGCGCCCTTCTGGGGAGCGAACACGGGCGCGGCATCGGTGAACAACGTCTGCACGTCGCATGCCACCAGCAGTTGCACGGCACGCAGGCGGTGCGGCGCGGTGATAGCCCGCACGCAGCCCAGCCCGCCGTCGGTGGTGGCCGAGCCACCGAGGCACACCACGATCTTCTTCGCACCGAGGTCGAGTGCTTGGTCGATCAGCTCGCCGGTGCCGGTGGTGGTGGCCGCCATCGCGTCGTTGCCCTGGGCGCCACCGACGAGCGTGAGGCCCGAGGCGCGGGCCATCTCGATCACGGCAGTCCCTCGATGCAAGCGCCAATCGGCCTGCACCGCGTCACCCAACGGGCCGATGACGGTGCTGGTTCGATTCGCGCCGCCGAGGGCCTCCAGCGTGCCCTCGCCACCGTCGGCGACGGGCTGTTCGACGCATTCATGGCCGAGCTCCCAGCACGCGTGACCGATGGCCGCGGCCACCTGGGCTGCGGTGGCAGTGCCCTTGAACTTGTCGACCGCGGCGAGCACTCGCATCCGGGCCAGGCTAGAGCCGCGCCGGCATGCGATCGCGGCTGCGTGGTGTCGGCGGCAGTGTCTTCGGCACTGGGTTCGGCACGGTTGAAATCCCGACCCACTCGGTAGAGTTTGCCGCATGGCTGTGACCGTTCGAATCCCCACCACCCTGCGCCCCCTGTCGGGAGGTTCCTCGACGGTGCAGGTGGAGGGCTCCACGCTCACCGAGGTGATCACCAATCTGGACGCGGTGCATCCCGGGTTCAGCGACCGCCTCCTCGACGAGTCGGGCGCGCTGCGCAAGTTCGTCAACCTGTTCGTCGCCGACGACGACGTGCGCTACCTCGATGGGCTCAGTACGGCCACGCCCGAAGGCGCCACCGTCAGCATCATCCCGGCAGTCGCCGGCGGCTGACCCTCGGTGGTGTCACCCGGCGGCGCACTCGGTGGCGTCTCATGGGCGATGATGACAGCCGTGGCTGATGTGAGCGAGGTGTACCGGCGCCACGCCGACGAACTCGTGCGCTACGCCACAGCGCTCGTCGGGCCAACTGACGCACCGGATGTGGTGATCGACGCGGTCATGGGGGCATTCGGTTCGTCGGGCTGGCGCGCCGTCGAGAACCAGCGCGCCTACCTGTATCGGGCCGTGCTGAACCGCGCGATGTCGGTGCGCCGCAGCGACGCCCGTCGTGCAGTGCGCGAGTTGCGTGCCGCTGCCGGCGGTTCGATCTCCGCGACCGAATCGTCGGTGGATGCGCAGCGCGCATTGACGGGGTTGAGCCCGCAGCAACGATCCGTCGTCTACCTGACCTATTGGGACGACCTCACGCCCGCGCAGGTGGCTGCGCTGTTGGGTGTGAGCGAGGGCAGCGTGCGCAAGCAGTTGGCTCGTGCCCGTGAGCACTTGCGGAGGACCCTCGATGAACGCTGACGAGTTGGACGATCGCCTCCGGGCGCTGGTGGCCTCGGCGGTGGCGGATGCGCCTGCACCGAAGCCCTTGCCGGCGTTCGATGCCGCTGCCGTCGCGACGACTGCGGTGCGGCCGATGGTGCCGCGCCGGCGGCCAGGCCTCGTGTGGGCGGCGGTCGGCGTGGCCGCCGCGGCGGCGGTCGCTGCCGGGCTGGTCTGGGCAAACCGTGACGACGCCCACCGCATAGTGGCCGCGTCGACGACCTCCGGCGCGGTCACGACTTCGGCTGCCGCAGAGGGGCCGGGATGGCCGGCCGACATCGCCGTGATCGTCGCCAGCGACAGAGGCGTGGAACTGGTGACCGCCGAGAACGGCGAAGCTGTGGTGACGCGTGTGCTCGAACCCAACGGAATGGGCGGAACGTCCTCGCGGGCGTCTCAGCTGCCTGACGGTTCGTGGGTCGTCGCTTACTGCTGCCAGGAAATTGCCGCGCCACACATCTGGCGGATCGCGCCCGACAACACGTCGACAGGCATCGATGAGTGGGGCGGCGATCTGCAGGACGTTGCCATCGACGGGGCGGTGCTGTACGTCGAGGGGCGCGAGCTCGTGCTGTGGGTCGACGGGGTACGCACGGTGCTTTCGACCGCCCGAGTAGACGATGTGGTCGACCCCGAGTTTCATCTCCAGAGTGACTGGGTGTTCGGCACTTGGGACCGCAGTGCGACCGAACCGTCGACGGTGATCGTGGACCGGACCGGGCGGCCGATCGACACCGGTGTAGCACTCGGCTCCGTCGCGACTGCGACAGGCGACGGCCTGCAGGAGGCCGACTTGCACGGCAACGGTGAGCTCAGGGTGATGGACGGCAAAGGTGTGCAGAAGATCGTCCAGGTCGAACCCGAAGGAGTGATCTCGCTCGACACGGCGTGGCCATACGCACTCATCTCCTACGTGGATCGTCCCGCCCTCCTCATCGATGCGCTCACCGACACTCGGTACGAAGTACCAATCGTGAACGGCATCGCGACCATCTCGATGCGGGCCCCGTCGACGACCGCCGAGCCGTTCGCCAGCGGCGCTGCGGCCCACATCCTCACCGCTGGGCCGGACGGTGTGTGGGAGACGACTGCGGCCGGCCTGGTGCAGGTGACCGCCGAGCCGATGGCCTTTGCGGTGAAGGCGCCCGACGGGTCGGTGATCATGCAACGCAAGGTTGGCTACGGCAACGAGGCATGGACGCCTGCCGACACCGCACCGTTGATCGTCCGTGAGCCCGGCGCCGCGCTCGAACCTTTGCCCGCCTTCGTGTTCCAATCGGACAAGTTCGTACGGGTACACGATGTGGCGACACTGAACGGGCACTCGACGATGCTGTACTCGCTCGAGAGCAGATTGGTCACCATCGAGAGCGAGCCGGGCGTGCTGGCGGTGATGGCGCTCGATACGGGCAACGTCACCGTCGTGTCCGATCAGTTCGGCGGGTGGGAGAGCGGGTCCAGCCGAATGCACCTCGCCGAGACCGGCATCATTGTCGGCGAGGAGTACAACTCGGCAGAGCGGGCCTTGGCCGTGTACCTCGTCGGAGGCGAGTCGACGATCGACGCGTGGTCACTCGGTCTCCAACCGTCGTACTACGACTGCTCCGACTGCCCGCGGCTGTACACGATCAGCCGTGACGGTTCCACGATCGCCTGGCTCGACGGAACTCAGCTGGTACAGCGGCAACTGAACGGCGCCGGGCCCGAGCGAGTCGACTTGAGTGAGCTGGGACTGGAGGCGACCAATCTCGAACTCGGCGACGGTTTCGTCCTGATCGATCGCGACTACGGCGTGTCTGCCGCGAGCCCGCCACTGAGCATCCGATGGAACGACACCGACGTAGAGTCCAATGAGTTGCCGGGCGTTGCTGCCACGCTCGTCACGCAGCCCGCGATCCCGTGGGAGATCGATGTCGAGCTCACCGGTGCGCTGCACGGGCAGACGTTCGCCACTTCCGGCGAGCTGGTGACAGCTGTGGAGACGCAGATCCGGTTGCTCAAGTACGAGGAACCGGCGGAGTCGCTCCAGTTCCGTGTCGACAAGGCGGCCGACGGTTCGGTGGTGATCGTCGCTCCCAACTTCGACGACTCCGTGCCGACGACGCGATACCGCATCGTGCTCACCACGACCGAGGGTGGCCGGAGCTTCGTCGATCGCATCGACTCGGTGGCGGTGTGCCGCGACGACACCTACTCCACGCCGCAGCACCTGTGCGTTTGACGATGGAATCGCGCCCACGCCCGCACCCGGCTTCCGGGGCTCGGAAACGGCGAAGGGGCCCGGCACCGAAGTGCCGAGCCCCTTCGCACACACTGGATCAGAAGTCTTCCATGCCTCCGCCGCCCATGCCGCCGCCGGAATCCCTCTCCGGCTTGTCGGCCACGACGGCCTCGGTGGTGAGGAACAGGGCCGCGATCGAGGCTGCGTTCTGCAGCGCCGAACGGGTGACCTTGGCAGCGTCGATGACGCCCAGCTTGACGAGATCCTCGTACACGCCGGTGGCGGCGTTGAAGCCTTCGTTGCCGCTGAGGTGCTTGACCTTCTCGACAACGACGCCACCTTCCATGCCGGCGTTCTCGGCGATCTGCTTCAGTGGGGCCTCGAGGCACTTGGCCACCAGGCGAGCGCCGGTTGCCTCGTCGCCGGTGAGCGTGGCGGCAACCGCCAGCACGGCATCCTGCGCACGCAGCAACGCCACGCCACCGCCGGGCACGACGCCCTCTTCGATGGCAGCCTTGGTGGTCGACACAGCATCTTCGATGCGGTGCTTCTTCTCCTTCAGCTCCACCTCGGTGGCGGCGCCGACCTTCAGCACGGCAACGCCGCCGCTGAGCTTGGCGAGGCGCTCTTGCAGCTTCTCGCGGTCGTAGTCGCTGTCGGTGTTTTCGATCTCGGCCTTGATCTGGTTGATGCGGCCCTTGATGTCGTCCTCGGAGCCACCGCCCTCGATCACCGTGGTCTCGTCCTTGGTGATGATGATGCGCTTGGCGTGGCCCAGCAGATCCAGCGTGGTGTTCTCCAGCTTGAGGCCGACTTCCTCGCTGATCACCTGGCCACCGGTGAGGATGGCCAAGTCCTGCAGCATCGCCTTACGACGCTCTCCGAAGCCGGGGGCCTTGACGGCGGCCGACTTGAACGTGCCACGGATCTTGTTGACGACGAGCGTGGCAAGGGCCTCGCCCTCCACGTCCTCGGCGACGATCATCAGCGGGCGACCGCTCTGCATGATCTTCTCCAGCACGGGCAGCAGGTCGCGGACCGAGCTGATCTTCGAGCCGACGAGCAGCACGTAGGGATCGTCGAGCGACGCCTCCATGCGCTCCACGTCGGTGGCGAAGTAGGGCGAGATGTAGCCCTTGTCGAAACGCATGCCCTCGACGAAGTCGAGCTCGATGCCGAAGGTCTGGCTCTCCTCGACAGTGATGACGCCGTCCTTGCCCACCTTGTCGATGGCCTCGGAGATGGTGGCGCCGATCTCGTCGTCGGCGGCGGAGATGGAGGCGACCTGAGCGATCTGCTCCTTCGAATCCACTTCCTTGGCGAGCTCGCGAATGGAGGTGACGGCTGCTTCGACGGCGGCCTCGATGCCCTTCTTGAGGGTCATCGGGTTGGCGCCGGCGGCAACGTTGCGCAGACCCTCGTGGACGAGGCTCCAGGCGAGGACCGTGGCGGTGGTGGTGCCGTCGCCGGCGACGTCGTCGGTCTTCTTGGCGACTTCCTTCACCAGTTCGGCGCCGATGCGCTCGTAGGGATCCTCGAGCTCGATCTCCTTGGCGATGGAGACACCATCGTTGGTGATCGTGGGGGAACCCCACTTCTTGTCCAGCACGACGTTGCGGCCCTTCGGCCCGAGCGTGACACGCACGGCATCGGCGAGCTTGTTCATGCCCGCCTCGAGTGAGCGGCGAGCGGCTTCGTCGAAAGCGATCTGCTTCGGCATTTCGTTCCTCCACGGTGAGGTAGTTGAGGGTGAATTGGTCCAGACCGCGGGCTGACACTCGCGGTATGAGAGTGCTAGCACTCTAAACCCTTGACTGCTAAAGCGGCAACACGCGATCGCTCAGCGAGCGCGCTCCAGCACCACCGTGGTCAGCGTCTCGGCTGCGCCGAACTCGGTGGTGAAACGCTGCAACAGCGCGTTCAACCCCGCGGTTCCGGCGACGTGCACGTGCACCTGGAAGTCGGTGCGGCCCGTGACATGGGCCAACCACGTGACCTCGGGGCAGGTGAGGGCACCGCGGCGGAAGCGCTCGACATCGCCGGCGCGCACGTCGATCACGGCTTCCAGGTCGCGCCCGAGGAGGCGCTGGTCGACATCGACGGTGAAGCGACGGATGACGCCCGAGCGCACGAGGCGGCGTACTCGATCGGCCGCAGCGTTTGCCGAGAGGTGCACGCGCTCGCCCAGCGTCTGGTAGGGGATCCTGGCATCGTCGCGGAGGATGGCGAGGATTGCACTGTCGATTCGATCGATACTCGAGGAATCCGCAGCCATACCAACCATGATGCCACAACATCCGGCGTATTCTCGGCGGGAGACGGCAGATACTGATGACATGAAGCACACCGAATTCCTCTCCTCCATTCTTCGCACCGTGCGCGCGAGCGGTGCTGCGAGCGCCCTCGAGCAGGTTCGCACCGTTCGCCCGGCCTTCCACGCCGACACCGTGTTGGGCGCGATGTACCACGACACCCGCGCCGTCTTCTTCGTGTGGGCCATCGACCGTCTGGTCACCGGTGGCCTCAACGACTTCGGCGTGCTGTGGCACCCGCTGCTCGACACCCACAGCCCGCAGGTGTGGTGGACCGCAGCGACACTCGCCTCGGCCGACGCCGCCGACCACTTCGTGCCGTCCGAACTCGC
>JANONE010000504.1:0-6086 GCA_031420675.1 Ilumatobacteraceae bacterium
GTCGGTCAGCGGCGGCACCTATACGGGTGTCGCTGCCACATGGGTGCGCCAGACCGTGCCCTCCGCGATGTCATTCATCATTGAACTGGGGCCGACGCTGTCGGCATCCGAGGCCAGGACGCACGCGGCTGCCGTCCTCGAAATCTCCACGATGGTCTGAACCGATAGAGGGCACGCCGCGGCACGGCTGAGTCAGCGGATCCGGAGGTAGCGGGTGAACAAGAACCCGTCGTCCTCGAGGACGTGGGCCAACTGCATGCGATGAGAGAGGGCCGGTGCCCCGCTTGTGAGGCGTGGTCCGTCACCGCCGTTGATCTGTGGGCTGATCGAAAGATTCAGCTCGTCGATGACGTCGGCGGCCGCGAGTAGCCCGTTGAGGGTGGACCCACCCTCGGCCTGCACCACCTGCGCATCGAGTTGCGCGAGCGCGGCGGCAATGTCCAGTTCGCCGATACCCGCGCGCACAGCCGGCACGGGCACCTCCGGGGCATCCTCGGGCAGCACCAGCAGCACCTTGCCGGATGCGAACAGGGGAGAATCGAAATCGAACACACCGGACCGGGACACGACGGCGATGCGCTGGCCGGGAAGACGGGGAGGGCCGTAGCCCTCCTCCCGCACGGTGCTGGCGCCGACGAGGATCATGTCGGCGAACGATCGCAGGGTGAGCAGCAACGCTTGATCGGTAGCGTTGGAAAGACCGCGTGAGTTGCGGTCGACGACGGTGGAGCCATCCAGCCCGGACACCATGCACAGCTCCACCCATGGCCGATCGGCCGGCCGGGGGCGAGGCTGGTCGTAGCAGTCCCGCAGCGTCACGTCGTGGGCAGGGTGCGGGAACAGTCGGCGCATGGTGAGAGGATGCCACCCATGGGGACTGAACACGACCACGTCGGCGACGGCACCGGTGCGACCTCTCGCACAGCGTTCCGCACCTGCCCGCTGTGCGAAGCGGGCTGCGGACTGGAGATCACGGTCAAGGGGGGTCCGGAGGGCGAGACGGTCACCCGCATTCGTGGCGACCGGGCCGACGTGTTCAGCCATGGTTTCATCTGCCCCAAGGGCAGCACGCTGAAGCAGTTGCACGACGATCCCGACCGGCTGCGTCGGCCGCTCGTGAAGCGCAACGGTGTGCACGAGGAAGTCGAGTGGGCGGAGGCGTGGGCCATCGTTGCCGATCGCCTGCCCGCCATGCTCGAGCGGCACGGCCGCGAGTCGATAGCCGTGTACCTGGGCAATCCCAGCGCCCACAGCCTGTCGGCGCTGCTGTACAACCGGTCGTTGCTGCAGGCGCTCGGTACCCGCCGCCGGTTCAGCGCGTCGACGGTCGATCAGATGCCCCGCCAGGTGGCGGCGGCGTACGTGTTCGGCACGCCGCTGACGGTGCCGGTGCCCGACCTCGACCACACCGATTTCCTGATCGTCATGGGGGCGAACCCGTACGCATCGAACGGGAGCCTGTGCACCGCGCCCGACTTCCCCGGGCGCCTCGAAGCAATCCGGGCTCGTGGTGGCGCGGTGGTGGTGGTCGATCCGCGTCGCACGCGTACCGCGCAGGAGGCCGACCGCTGGCTGCCCATCCGCCCCGGCACTGATGCCTTGTTGCTGGCGGCGATGGTCTCGACACTGGCCGCCGAAGGGCTGATCGCTCCTGGTGACCATGTGCTGGCACACCTGCGAGGTCTCGACGAAGTCGTGGCCGCGCTCGCTGGGTTCACGCCCGAAGCGGTGGCGCCGGCCACTGGCCTCGCTGCGGGCGACATCCGCGCTCTCGCCCGCGACCTTGCCAACGCCGCCTGCGGCAGCGTCTATGGCCGGATCGGCACGACAACCACCGAGTTCGGCACCATCACCTCCTGGTTGATCGACGTCGTCAACACCGTCACGGGCAACCTCGATCGTCGCGGTGGTGCGATGTTCGCCACTCCGGTGGCCGGCGGCCCGACCACTCGGGGGAAGTCGGGGGTCGGCAAGGGGTTCTCCATCGGCCGCGGTCACACCGTGTCGCGCCAGTTGCCCGAGGTGATGGGTGAGTACCCGGCCGCCGCGCTGGCGGAGGAGATCACCCGCGCCGGCGATCAGGGCATCAAGGCGCTGATCACCGTCGCCGGCAACCCGGTGCTGAGCACGCCCAACAGCCTGCAACTCGACGAGGCGTTGGGTGAGCTCGAGTTCATGGTCAGCGTCGACATGTACCTCAATGAGACGACTCGCCACGCCGACGTCATCCTGCCCCCGCCGTCCCAGCTGCAACGCGATCACTACGACGTGGCACTGCTGCAGTTCGCGGTGCGCAACGTTGCCAACTACAGCGAGGCTGTGTTGCCTTTGCAGGACGACCAGCCCGACGAGTGGGAGATCTTGGCCAAGCTGGGCCTGATCGCCGCCGGGCTGGGCCCCGACGTCGAGCCGGCGATGGCCGACGAGGTGGGCGTGCGTGCGCTGGTACAGAGCTCGGTGAGCGATGCCCACTCGCCGATCCACGGGCGCGACGTCGACGAGATCGTTGCGGCGCTGGGCAGCGAGCCCGGCCCGGCGCGCATGCTCGACCTCATGCTGCAGACGGGCCCGTTCGGCGCCGCGTTCGGTGCCAACCCCGATGGTGCGAGTGTGGCGCAGTTGAGGGCCAACCCGCACGGCGTCGATTTCGGTGCCCTGCAGCCGCGGCTGCCCGAGATCCTGCGCACGCCCAGCGGCATGGTGGAGCTGAACCATCCGGTGCTGATGGCCGACCTCTCGCGTCTGCAGGCGTCGATGGCGGCGATGGCGGAGCAGCCGTTGGTGTTGGTGGGCCGGCGCCACCTCCGCAGCAACAACTCGTGGATGCACAACATCGAAGTGCTGGTGAAGGGCGCGGCGCGGTGCACGTTGCAGGTGCACCCCGACGATGCCACACGCATCGGGCTGGCCGACGGGGGAGTGGCTCGCGTCACCAGCCGGGTCGGCACCGTCGATGCGGCAGTGGAAGTGACCGATGCGATCAGGCCGGGTGTGGTCAGCCTGCCGCATGGGTGGGGCCACGGCCAGCCTGGCACCCGCATGCGCGTGGCGGCCGAGCGGGCCGGGGTGAACAGCAACATCCTCGCCGACCACGAGGCGATCGACCCGTTGAGCGGCACCTCCGTGCTGAACGGCATCCCGGTCGACGTCGTAGCAGTCTGAGGTCGTAGCAGTCCGAACGTCCGCAGCCTGTGGATATGTGGATAACCACTGCCTTGTCACCGGCAGTACCCACAGAGTTTTCCCGTCGTCCACAACCTAATACACATGGTTGTACCCCTTCCTTCCCACAGGGCGATGGCCGTAAGGTGGAACTCGTAGCTGGCAGCGGTGCGAGGGCGCGGATGGACAGTGGAACATCGGAAAAGCACTCTTGCGTTGGGTGGCTTTCGATGGGTCGCTGTGGGGCGAGGGTTCCCGAACCTGTGTCCCTTGCACCGCTAGCCGCTTCACCAGCGATGATGTCGAAACGACAGGTTGGTCATTGACACAGGTGTAACTACAGTGCTGTAATCTCCCCACCACTTGTGGTGCTCCGGGCTGCGGGGGCTCGGCACACACAACATCTTGTGGTTTCACTGTTATTGGTTCACCGTTTTGGTGTGACGGTGCAGTCCACTGTCGGGTGGGCCGCCCACCACCGACCCGCTCATCACGTTCCTCGAATCTCAAGGAGTACCAATCATGTCTCTGGCGCCAGATCGCCTCGCTATCGGGATCACCCGCCACTTCACCGCGCCGGGCGTACACCCGTACGACGAGGTCGAATGGGAGCACCGTGATGCACGTATCTCCAACTGGAAGGACGGCACGGTCGCGTTCGAGCAGTTGGGTGTTGAGTTCCCCACGGCCTGGTCGCTCAACGCCACCAACATCGTCGCGCAGAAGTACTTCCGCGGCACGTTGGGCCTGCCCGAGCGAGAGTGGTCGCTCAAGCAGGTCATCGATCGCGTGGCCGACACCGTCACCACGTGGGGCATCGAAGGCGGCTACTTCGCCGATCAGGCCGAGACCGACGCGTTCAACAACGAGCTGAAGTACATCCTGGTCACCCAGCGGGCGGCGTTCAACAGCCCGGTGTGGTTCAACATCGGCGTCAAGGGCGTGCCGCAACAGGCCAGCGCCTGTTTCATCCTGGCGGTGCAAGACACGATGGAGGGCATCCTCAACTGGTACCGCGAGGAGGGCACCATCTTCAAGGGTGGCTCGGGTTCGGGCATCAACCTGTCCAACATCCGCAGCAGCTACGAGCTGCTCAACGGCGGCGGCACCGCCAGCGGCCCGGTCAGCTTCATGCGTGGCGCCGATGCTTCCGCCGGCACCATCAAGAGTGGTGGCAAGACCCGCCGTGCGGCGAAGATGGTCATCCTCAACGTCGATCACCCCGACGTCGAAGAGTTCATCTGGTGCAAGGTGAAGGAAGAGCGCAAGGCGCGGGTGCTGCGCGATGCCGGCTTCGACATGGATCTCGACGGCTCCGACAGCTTCAGCATCCAGTATCAGAACGCCAACAACTCGGTGCGCGTCAGCGACGAGTTCATGCAGGCCGTCCTCGCCGACACCGACTGGGATTTCAAGGCCGTCACCGATGGCAGCACGGTGCGCACGGTGCGTGCCCGCGACCTGTGGCGCGACATCGCCCAGGCTTCGTGGGAATGCGCCGATCCGGGCCTGCAGTTCGATACCACGATCAACAAGTGGCACACCGCGCACGCAACCGGTCGGATCAACGGCAGCAACCCGTGCTTCACCGGCGACACTCTGGTGCACACCGACAAGGGCCTGGTCGCATTCGTCGATCTGCTCGATCGGGCACGTCTGGGTGAGACCTTCGGTGTGTACACGCACGACATCACCAACCCCGATGCGCCGGCCGATCGGCTCCAGCTCACCAGCCCGGAAGCCGTGATGGTCTCCGGAGTGAACGAGATCGTGCGGCTCGAGTTCTCCAACGGGATGGAGCTGCGTTGCACCGCCGGCCACCGAATCTTCACGGCCAACCGCGGCTACGTCACCGCCGCCGAGCTCACCGACGATGACGACGTGCGGATCCTGAACCACCCCTCACCGGCGACGCATGCTTCCTGGTCGCTGCCCGTCTCCGCCGACGCGGCAACGCTTGCCGCCGGTGATCGGCGCGTCGCCACTGGCCTGTCGCTGCCGGAGAAGTGGAGCGAGGAGCTCGGCCACTACCTCGGCTGGTTGGTGGGCGACGGCTCGATCTCGGGCGATGTGGTCGCCACCGTCTACGGCAACGCCAACGACCAGGCCGATGTCATGCCCGGTCATCGGCTGCTGCTCGCCGGGGTCAACGACGGCACGGTGCCCAAGCCCTCGGTGCAGGCCAACGGCACCACCCAGCTGCGCGCCAGCCGCCGGGCATTCGCACAACAGCTGCGAGCACTGGGTGTCAGCGACGGACGGGCCGCCGACAAGGTTGTTCCCTGGGCCGTGTACGAAGCGCCGACAGAGGTTGTCGCCGCGTTCATGCGCGGGTTGTTCGATGCCGACGGGTGCGTCTACGACGGGTCGAAGAGCCGTTACGTCGGTCTCGGGTCGGCATCGAAGCCGTTGCTGCAGGGTGCGCAACGTCTGCTGTCCACCCTTGGTGTCGCCAGCTCGATCTACACGGCAGGGGCGATGTTCGATCTGCGCATCTCGTCGGCGTCGATCAAGGCGTTTGCCGACACCGTCGGTTTCAGTGTGACCGCAAAGGCCGGCAAGCTGACGACGCTGCTCGCCGAGCACCGCCTGTACTCGAAGGATCAGACCACCACACGGCTCGTGGCCCGTTGCGACGACGGTGTCGAGCTCACCTACAACCTCAGCGAGCCGCGGAACCACAGCTACGTGGCCAACGGTGTCGTGGTGCGCAACTGCAGCGAGTACATGCACATCGACAACTCGGCCTGCAACCTGGCCAGCATCAACCTGCTGCACTACCTCGATGAAGAGGGCGAGTTCGACGTCGACTCCTACACGCACACGATCGAGATCATGTTCACGGCACAGGAGATCCTCGTCGGCCGCGCCGACTACCCCACCGAGAAGATCGGGGAGAACAGCCGCAAGTTCCGCCAACTGGG
>JANONE010000505.1:0-6023 GCA_031420675.1 Ilumatobacteraceae bacterium
GCCTGCCAGGCGCTGTCGATCGGTTGCGCAGCCTGCGCGACACGCCCGATCGCGAGCTGCATCCCAACGACATGCCGGCGCCGGTGGTGCTGGCTGCCACCGACCCCGCCCAGCCGTATGGTGCAGCGATCGCGTGGCCCGAGTCGTCCGGTCGTCCGGCGCGAGCAGCGGGTGCGTTGGTGGTCTCGCGTGCCGGTGTGCCGCTGGTTTGGTTCGAACGGCGGTCGCATCATTTGGTCACCTTCCCGGCGGCGGTCGACGACAGCGTGTGGGCCGATGCTCTCGCCGCGCTGGTGAAGGACGGCCGGGCCCGCACGGTGGAGGTGCGCAAGGTGAACGGCGAGTCGATCACCCCCACGTCGCCGTGGGCGGGGGCGCTGCTAGGTGCGGGCTTCGTGGAGGGCTACAGGGGTTTTTCCGTGCGCGCTTGACGGCCGTTCAGCCGGTGCCGTTCAGCCAGACCGGTGTACGGCGCGCAGGCCGGCCCATGCCATGTCGGCGACCTGTTGGCCGAGCAGGTCGGGGTCGAAGGTTTCGCCACGCTCGACGAGGTGGCGGCTGACGCCCTCGGCGAGGCCGACCAGTCCTTGGGCGAGGGTGCGTTGGTGTTCCGGTCCGATGTCGGCAGCGATGAGCGGGGCGATCGCCTTCGCGGTCTCGGCCGTGATGCGGCGAATCGTGGCGGTGCTCTCCTCGTCGCGGGTGGCTCGCGAACCCAACAGCAGCAAGAACGCGTCGTGATCCTCGGCCACCCACCGGAAGTAGGCGCGGAACCCCATCTCGGTCTGCTCTTTGCCGTTGGCGGCGCTGACCACCGCCTTGCTGACGGCGGTGCGCAGCCTGTTGCCGGCTTCTTCGAGCAACGCCAGGTACAGATCCTGCTTGCTGTCGAAGTGCTGGTAGAGCACGGGCTTGGTGACGCCGGCGGCATCGGCCACGTCGTTCATCGACGTCGAATGGAAGCCGTTGCGGGCGAAGACCTGCACAGAGACATCGAGGATCTGCTCACGGCGGGCGGGTGCAGGCAGGCGCATGCTCATGTCGTAGACCTCATAGGGTTACCAGAGGGTAACAACCTTTTCGGGTCGTAGAAACCCGACCGCCCGCCACGCACGCAGTGGCCCTACAGGCCTTACTCAGAGCCCGCGCTCGCGGTCGTCGCGCTCGGCGGCTTTGACGGCATAGCCGAGCACGATCGCTGGTGCCAGCAAGACGGAGCCGATGATCAGCGAGCCGATCACGATCGCCGAGACGGCAGCGTTGAAGCTGATCGCGAAACCGATGACGAAGGTGGCGATGGCCAACGCATAGAAGAGGTAGCCGACGCGGTTGGCGAGCAGCGTGTACTTCGCGATCTTCTTGCGGCGGGCGCGCACCGGGTCGTTCGCGGACGGGGTGCCGGGGGACGGCTTCGGAGTGGACATGGTGAGGATCACAGGCCTGGCGGGAGGAGTCGGTTGACGTTCTCGAAGAAGAAGTACATCACGATCACTGCCGGCACGGCACCGACCAGGAAGCACACGTACAACCGTTTTGCCCAACGGCCCAGGAAGTACGCGGCGGCAACCACGGCCAACAACACCAAGCCCCACGCAATGGCGTGCGGGATGGCAGCGGTGTCGTCGAACCAGCCGCCGCTGAACGCGTCGTCGGTGACTCGTGCGGTGCTCGTCGGGCCCGTCGCGATGGTCGTGTCGGGCACCGGGCTCGCAGTCGCGGCGGGGGCGCCGCTCGGCGTGGTCTCGACGGTGGTGGTGTCGGCACCCTCGTCGGGCAGGGTGGCGCCTGGCTGAGGTGCAAATGTGTTCGGCGGCGGAGCCATCACCTGGTCGCTCTGCTCGAGCACAAGGCTCGCCTTCACGACCATGCGTTGGCGGGAGCTGTACTCGGGGTGGCAGGTGACGAGCGAGAGGATGGCGATGGTGGGGTCGACCGTGGGGATCACCGCGCCGTACTCGCTTGGATCGACGATGACGGTTTCCGTGACCGAATACGTGAACTCGCCGGCGATCGTACTGACCTGGATGAGGTCGCCGGGCTGCAACTCGTCGAGGTCGCCGAACGGGGCCCCATAGGTGGTGCGATGGCCGGCGATCGCCGAGTTCCCGAGCTGACCGGGCATCGGCGTTTCACCGAAATGGCCCGGCCCCTTCGACAGATCGTCCTTCCCGACGCCCTGCACGACGTAAACATCGAGGTCGATGCTGGCGATGCGCAGGCGGGCGATCACATCGCCGTCACCGATCGGGGGTCCGTCCGGCGCGGTGGGTACGGTGCTCGTCGTCGACGTGGGAGTGAGCCCAGTGTCGGTCGTGACGACGGTGTTCGTCGTCGTGGTGGCCACAGTCGCAGGGGCCACAGTGGTGGCCGACAGCAACCGGTTGAAGTCATCGCGCAGTCCGGCCTGTTCGCGGGCGGTCTGGATACCGGTGCCCCACAACTGGTAACCGGTGAAGGCGAACATCAGCAGGCCGAGCGAGATCAGTACCTTGCCGACCCCACCGACCACCCAGCGCCAGTCGTGCGGCGGCTTCGGGCGCAGGAAGTGAGGCACGCGCTTGCGCCGCTTCACACGCGAGCCGGCCGCCCTGATCGGATCCCAGGGTTCGTCGGTGCCGCTGCTCACGGGCGCTGAGGCTACCCGCAGCCGCGTTCCTTCGTCTGTCGCGCGACGTGTCGACCGGGAGGCGACTCCGTTAGCGTTCTCCGCTGGAATGGAGCCCGTCGTTGAACCAGTAGTTGCACTCGTCGACGTGGTCGCGGTGCTGGGCAGCTTTCCGGCGCTGGCGGGCGCGTCGCTCACCGTCGAGCGTGGCGAGATCGTCCTGCTGCGCGGCCCCAACGGCGCCGGTAAAACCTCGCTGCTGCGGCTGTGCGCTGGGCTGCTGCCGGTCGAACGCGGTGAGGCAACCGTGCTGGGCTGCGACCTGGTCGCCGACCGCACCGCCGTGCGTAACCGGGTGGGTCTGCTCGGCCACTCCAACGGTCTCTACGCCGACATGACCGTGGCGGACAACGTGCGTTTCTGGGGCGCCACCGTGGGGGCCACCGTCGAGGAGATCAACGCCTCGATGCAGCGGATGGGCCTGGGCGACCGACTGGCCGACGTGCAGGTCGGCCGGCTCAGCGCCGGCCAGCGCCGCCGCACCGCACTCGCTTGCCTGGTCGCGCGCCGGGCGGAGCTGTGGTTGCTCGACGAGCCCCACGCAGGTCTCGACGCTGCCGGCCGCGACGAGCTGGATTCCACCTTGCGTGCCGCCGTGGCGGTGGGGGCGACCGTGATGGTGGCCAGCCACGAGCTGGAAAGAGTCGGCGCGCTAGCCACTCGCGTCGTGGAAGTGGTCGGCGGCCAGGTGCGCTCGGTGAACCGATGACGATCGTCTCTCGATGAGCACGTGGCGCATTGTCCGCCTCGTCGCGGCCAAGGACCTGCGGGTGGAGTGGCGCAGCCGCGTCGTCGTCAACCAGGTGCTGCCGTTCGCGGCGTTGGTGATGGTGCTGTTCGCGTTCGCGCTGGACAACGACAAGGTGCTCACCCGGGTCGCCCCCGGCCTGGTGTGGCTGGCCACGATGTTCAGCCTGTTGCTCATCGTCCAGCGCAGCTTCGCGGTGGAGGCCGCCGATGGCGCACTGGATGCGTTGCAGGTGGCAGGCGTGCGGCCCGGTGGCATCTTCCTCGGCAAAGCAATCGCGTTGGCGGCACAGCTGGCAGTGTTGGAACTGGTCCTGCTCGGTGCGGCCGTGGTGCTCTACAAGACTGAGATCGTGGCCGGTGGTGTCGTGCTGTTGGTTGCCACCTACCTGACCGCGACCACCGGACTTGCATTCGTCGGTACGCTCTACGGCGGTCTCACTGCCGGGGCCAAAGGGCGCGAAACGTTGTTGCCGCTCCTGATGTTTCCGGTGGTGGCACCCGTACTCATCGGTGCAACCCGGGCGACCGAAGCAGCGCTCGGCACTGAACAAGCGACGCCCAGTGACGGTTGGCCGTGGATTGGCCTGTTGGCGCTGTTCGCCGTAGTTTTCGGTGCCGGCGGCACATTGGCTTTCGGCTCGCTCATCGACGAATGACCGGATTCATGACCTCACCCCACCACCTTCCCGGCAACCCGCCAGGTGCCCCCGCCGCTACCGATCGTGCGCCCACCTCCACACCGTTCAGCCGTGCGCTCGGCATTGCCGCGCTCGTCGGCATCGGCTGGTTGGTCGTGTTCGGTCTCTTCCTGTCGCCCAACGATCGGGTGCAGGGGAGCGCCGTGCGCATCATGTACGTCCACGTGCCGTCGGCGTGGCTGGCGTACCTCGCATTCGGCGTCACCGGCATCAGCAGCATCGCCTACCTGTGGAAGCGCACGCGCAGCCTGGCGTGGGATCGCCTGGCCGGGGCGAGCGCCGAGGTGGGCGTGCTGTTCATGGGCATCACGCTGGTCAGTGGCAGCCTGTGGGGTCGCATTACCTGGAGCACCTACTGGACGTGGGATGCCCGCCTCACCACCACTGCCTTCCTGTTCGTCACCTACATCGGCTATCTGGCCGTGCGCGACCTGGGTGGCACCCACCAACAGCGCGCCAAGCGCAGCGCGGTGCTCGCCGTGCTAGCCATGATGGAGGTGCCGTTGGTGCACTTCAGCGTCTCCTGGTGGCGGCCGCTGCACCAGAACGAGACGGTCGAGAACGGCAAACTCAACGGGCTGATGCTGTTCACGCTGTTCGTCGGCCTCATCGCCTTCACGCTGCTCTACGTGTGGTTGGTGCTGCACCGCCAGCGGGTGCTCACGCTCGTCGACCAGGTCGACGACCAGGGTCTCGATGCGGCCATCGCCGAACGCCGCAACGAGGCCGTGCCGGCCAGCGGAGGCGCGACGTGATCGCCATGCTCAACGCTCCCAATGTGATCGGCAGCTACGTCGTCACCCTCGGCGGCATCGCGCTGTACACGTGGCGCATGCTGGCGCGGGGACGCAAGGCCGCCCGCCAGGTGCCTCGCCAGGACCGGCCATGGACCTGAACGACATGGACCTGAACGACACGGACCTGAACGACACGGACCTGAACGACATGGACCTGAGCCCGCGCGAAGTCGTTCCCACCGCCGCCCGCGGCAAGAAGAAGCCGTGGGTCGCATACGGCGTGCTGGCCTTGGTGTTGGTGGCCGGGGGAGTGGTCGTGACCAAGTTCCTCACCAACGCACTCGACTACTACTGCAACGTCGACGAGGTCGGGGTGAAGGACGGCTGCGAAGTGGGTCGCAACATCCGCATCCAAGGTGTGGTCGAGAAGGGCTCCGTCGACCAGCTCGGTTCGGTCACCAACTTCGTCGTCACCTTCAACGGCGCGTCCATGCCGGTCGCACTCAGCAGCGACCCCACCGGCCTGTTCCAGGCGTGCATCCCGGTGGTCGTCACCGGCAAGGCCGTGGAGAGCACCGACGGCACTCGCTTGTTCGAGGGTGATGAGGTGCTCGTCAAGCACGATGCGAACTACGACAAGGAGAACAAGGAGCGGGTCGACAAGGCCAGCGCCGAGGCAGACGCATGTTCGGGTCGGTAGTGATCGCAGAAGGTGTGAACGGTCTGCTCGGTCACTCGGCGCTGATCGTCGGGTTCGCGGCGTGCCTCTTCGGTGCTCTCGGCCTGGTCACCGCCACCACCCTGCGCAACCCGCGACTACTGCATACCGTGCAGTCGTACGGCTGGATCGCGCTCATCGGTGCCGTGGTCGCGATCGTGGTGATGGAGAGGGGCCTCATCACCCGCGACTGGTCGCTGGCCTACGTGCAGAAGGTGGGCAGCTACGACACGCCAGCGCTGTTCAACTTCACAGCCGTCTGGAGTGCGCTCGAAGGCAGCATCCTGCTGTGGTTGCTGCTGCTGGCCGTCTACACGGCCATCATCATGCGGCGCTATCGCAAGCGGATGACCGACCCGTTGGTCGCGTGGGCACTGGTCGTGATGTTTCTCGTCTCGGCGTTTTTCTTCTTCTTGTCATTCGGTCCTGCCGATGCTTTCGTGGCTGCGGGCACA
>JANONE010000506.1:0-7117 GCA_031420675.1 Ilumatobacteraceae bacterium
GAAGCCCGGCCAGCCGGCTTCGATCTCGGAGATGGTGAGTCCCTGCCACGGGCCGAACGCGTTCTCCATCAAACCAGGATCGACCCGCACCGGGCCGATGCCCAGCGACTCGGCGAGGATCGCGGCGGTGTGTGCGGCGCGCTGCAGGGTGCTGGACCACACCGCATCGAACGTGCCCAGCATCTGCGCGGCAGCAACGGCCTGCAGCCTGCCGGCATCGGTGAGCGGCGGGTCGGCCTGGCCCTGCCAGCGACCCAGCGCGTTCCATTCGCTCTCGCCATGCCGCAGGGTGAGCAACCGGGTGATGCCCGAGCCGTGGCCGGCGAGAGCTGCGGAGTGAGGCGTGGGCGGCACCGGGTGGAGGGTAGCCGTCGCCGCGTGGATGAACGCCACTACCATGCGCGTATGGCCACGCTCCGTCTCTTCGCCGCAGCCCGCGAATCTGCGGGTACCGGGCGGGCGCAGTTCGACGGAGCCACGGTAGGCGATGTGCTGGCTGCAGCAGTCGCTACCTACGGCGAAGGTTTCAAGGCAGTGCTGGGCAGCTGCCGCGTGTGGGTGAACGGCGATCCGGCCGACCCGAGCACCGCAGTCGGCATTGCAGACGAAGTGGCGGTTCTACCGCCCGTGAGTGGAGGTTCCACATGAGTGCATCACCGCCCGACGCCGCCGAGCTCGAGCCCGGCACCTTGCCGTTACCCGCCCTGCGTGCCCTGCGTGGCGAGCTACAGCATCAGGACGATGCCGTCAGCTACGTGCGCCGGTTGACGCAGGCGCGGCTCGATCTCGTGCGCGCCGAACTGCAGCACCGCGCCGTCGGTGACCAGAAGAACATCACCGCCGAGCTGCCGGCGATCCTGGGCACGCACCTCACCGGTGGCCCCCCGCGCCCGCCGCGCCCCGCCGACGACTTCAGTGATCACCCCTTGGCGTTGGAGTTGGAAGAGCTGTGCAACGAGGCCGGCAGCACCGACCTGCCATCGATGAGCATCGCCGAGCTGGGCGCTTACATCACCCGCCTGCACGACTTCGAGCAGTTGCGCTCGCACGAACGCAAGCAGTTGTTCGTGCGCATCGATGCGCTGAGTGCCGAGTTGGTGTGCCGCTATCGCGATGGCGAGGCCGATGTCGACGGCCTCCTCGCCCAGGACTGAGCGAGGCCTTCCCATGCCCGACGTACGCGAGGAACTGGACAAGCGACTCGCCGACGTCGGTGACTTCATCCGCAGCCAACGTGAAGTGGCGCGCATGAGCGTGCGCCGCCTGGCCGAGGTGGCCGGTGTCAGCAACCCGTACCTCTCGCAGATCGAGCGCGGGTTGCGCAGGCCGTCGGCGGAGATCCTGCAGCAGATCGCGAAGGCGCTGCAGATCAGTGCCGAAACGCTGTACGAACGCGCCGGTTTTCTGGCCCCGGATGCGAACCCACGCGGAGTACGCGAGGCCATCGCCTCCGATCCGCTCCTGTCGCAAGAGCAACAGCAAGCGTTGCTGAACGTTTACCAGAGCTTCGTCGGCCAACACCGCTAGCGCTCAAGATTCGTCGCCTCTGTCGTTCTGGTCGCGATTCGTCTCGAAGTCCGGAACAGATCGCGACCGGAAATGGAGGCGCGATGCGATCTGCGCTCGATCCCCCTACCAGTTCTCGTCCGCCGCAGCCCGCGTCGCCCTGAGCGGCCCGAGCGCTGCCGACCGATGCGTCACTCGACGATCGCGGCGTGATCCGGTGCGGCGGGCGTTCGCTGTCGCAGCACCACAAATGCGAACACCCCGGTGAGGAGTGACGCGATGAGGATGGCCAGCTTGGCGGCCTCGATGTGCTCGGGGTCGGTGAAGGCCAGTTCGGCGATGAAGATCGCGATCGTGAAACCGATGCCGGCGGCGTGGCCGGCGCCGAGGAGTTGGCGACCGGACGCGCCTTGCGGAGGGTCGGCCATTCCGACGCGGGTGGCCAACTTGGCGGCGAGCACCACACCCAACGGCTTGCCGACCATCAGGCCCACGATGATGCCCCACGTGACCGGCGAGCGCCACGCCGCCGCGAGAGTCTTGTTGCTCACTTCGATGCCCGCGTTGGCAAAGGCGAACAGCGGGACGATCAAATAGCTCGTCCACGGGTGCAGCACGTGCTCCAGCCACTCGACGGTGCTGACGGTGCTCCGAACGATCTGGGAGCTGAGTCGCACGTTCTCCACGCTGCTGAGATCGTTGAGCTCCTCGACATCGATGAGGTCGGGTGTCGCTCGCGGGGTGACCGGCGCCAGCAGGCCCATCACCACGCCGGCCAAGGTGGGGTGCACCCCGGCCTCGTGGAGTGCGAACCACAGGAACACGCCGATGACCGTGAAGACGAGGGTGTGGTGCACGCCCAGCCGCTGGATCAGCACCGCTGCGCCGACGGCGATCACGGCGGCCGCCAGCCAACCGAAGGCGATACCCGTGGAGTAGAAGACGGCGATGATCACGATCGCGCCGATGTCGTCGACCACGGCCAGGCCGAGCAGGAAGGCGCGCAGGCTGGAGGGCACGCTGCTGCCGGCCAGTGCCATCACGCCGACGGCCAGGGCGATGTCGGTTGCCATCGGTACGCCCCAGCCGTTCGCTGCCGTCCTGCCTGCGATCGCGAGGTAGAGCAGGGCCGGCACGACCATGCCACCGATGGCGGCAGCGATGGGAAGAGTGGCGGCGCGGCGGCCGGCGAGGTGGCCGCTGGTGACCTCACGCTTGATCTCCAGTCCGACGACGAGGAAGAAGATGGCCATCAACCCGTCGTTCACCCAATCGCGCAGATCGAGCGACAGCTGGTGCCCGGCGAAGCCGATGTCGGCCGCGCTGTGCCACAGGCGGTCGTACGACGCCGACCACGGGGAGTTGGCCCACACCAGGGCTGCCACCGCAGCCACCACCAGCAGCGCACCGCCCGCGGCTTCGGTCTGCAGGAAGTCGCGCAGCGGCGCCAGCGCGCGCACCAATTGCGACCGCTTCCTCTTCGGCAGTTTCACGGGTGGGAGTCTGCCACGGGCCGTTCTGCGGCGCCGTTGGCGCCAAACCGGAATGTCGACCGGACGGATAGTGTTTCCAACCGTCGTGCAACGCGTCGCAATGCTTTCGCTCCACACGTCGCCCCTGGCCCAGCCGGGTGCGGGCGACAGTGGCGGTATGAACGTGTACGTGCGCGAGCTGGTGTCGGCCCTCTCTCATGCCGGCGTGGAGTGCACCACCTACACGCGGCGCACGCACGCGGAACAGCCGGAAGTGGTGATGGTCGAGCCCGGGCATCGCGTGGTTCACGTGCCCGCCGGCCCCTACGACATGGCGAAGGAGCAGCTGCCCGGCGTGCTCACCGAGTTCGGCGAGCTGGTGATCGACCACCTCAAGAACGACTCGCCGGCCGATGTCGTGCATGCCAACTATTTCCTCAGCGGCCTGGTCGCGCATCGCATCAAGCACGAGCTCGACATCCCGTTCGTCAGCACGTTCCACACCTTGGCCAAGGTGAAAGCAGAGGGCGGCGACCTCGAACCGGAGTGGCGGCACCGCGCCGAGCACGAGATCATCAGCTGCGCCGACGCCATCTGCGTCAGCTGCTCGGAGGAGGAGAGCCAGTTTCGCCGGCTCTATGGCAACCCCAAGGGTCGCATCGAGATCGTTGCCCCCGGTGTCGAGCACGCGTTCTTCGCGCCTGGCGAGCGCAGCGGAGCGCGGCGTGCACTCGACCTGCCGCTGCACGCACCGGTGTTGCTCTTCGTCGGCCGCATTCAGCCGCTGAAGGCGCCCGATGTCGCGGTACGGGCGCTGGCCCAACTGCACCGCCCCGATGCGTTACTGCTCATCGTCGGCGGGGCCAGCGGCCAGGATGGTGACGGTGAGGTTGCCTCGCTGCACGCGCTGATCGACGAGTTGGGCGTGCGCGAACAGGTGCGCTTCGTGCCGCCCCAGCCGCATCACATCCTCAGCACGTACTACCGCGCCGCCGATGTCGTGATCGTGCCCAGCCGCAGCGAGAGCTTCGGGCTGGTAGCGCTCGAGGCCTCGGCGTGCGGCATCCCCGTGGTCGCCGCCGGCGTCGGTGGTCTGCTCACACTTGTCGACCACGGTGAGACCGGCTACCTCGTACCCGACCGCAACCCTGCGCTGTTCGCGCACTACGTGCGCGAGATCATCGACCACCCGGCGCATGCCACCGCTCTCGGTCGCCGCGGCGCCGAACGCGCCACGCGCTACACGTGGGGCTTCGCCGCTGCTCGCCTCCGCCGGTTGTACAACGACCTCGGCGCCCGCGAGCTGGTTGCCTGCGGGTGAGCCGCCGATGACCGACTACCACTTGCCGCCTTCGCTGGCCGAGTACGACACGTCGATCAGCGGGTGGTTGGCCGCCTTTGCCGCCGAGAACCCCGCGTTCGAGGCGATCGATCGCGGCGAACCGGACGCCCCCGAACCGCGTTGGTACGTGCGCCTCGGTGGCGAGGAGAAGGAGCACATCACCATCTGGCTCACGCTCGGCCAACGTACGTTGCGCTACGAGGCCTACGTACTTCCGGCACCGCCGGAGAACGTTGCGGCCGTGTACGAGATGGCGTTGCGCCGCAACGACAAGCTGGTGGGCGCGCACTTCGCGATCGGGGTGGAGGAAGCCCTGTTCCTGCGTGGTGAGGTGCCGCTCACGTGGCTCAACGAGGCCGAGCTCGACCGCATCATCGGCTCGCTGTACACCTACACCGAGCAAGCCTTCCCGGCGCTCGTGCGCCTGGCCTTCGCCAGCAAGTTCGCCTGAATTTGCCGATCGCGCCATCTCGGCGTGCCCAGTATCAGTGCCGGGTGGGTGGCCCTTCGGGGAAGTCGCGTCACCCACCCGGTGTAATCGCCCTCGGGTGATCGTGAACGCCGCCGCCGCCGGAACGGTCGCCGTCTAACCTGGCGAGCATGACGACGTACCGGTTGGCAGTGGTAGGTGGCGGCAACATGGGTGCTGCTCTGGTGGGCGGTCTGTTGCAGGCGGGGTGGGCCACCGCCGAGATCGCTGTCGTCGAGGTGTTGCCGGCCCGCGCCGACCAGTTGCGCGAGATGTTCGCCGGTGTCACCGTCGCCAATGAGATCCCGTCGTGCGCAGCAGCACTCATCGCGGTGAAGCCCTACGACGTCGCCGCCGCGTGCACCGCTGCGGCGCACGCGGGCGCGACGAGGTTGCTCAGCATTGCCGCCGGCATCGGCATCGCTGCCCTCCAGGACGCAGCCGGCCCCGAGGTAGCGGTCGTGCGGGCGATGCCCAACACACCTGCGCTCGTGGGCAAAGGTGCTGCCGCTATCTGTGGCGGCCCGACGACCGACGACGACGACCTCGCCTGGGCGGAGAGCATCCTCGGCTCGGTGGGCATCGTGGTGCGCGTGCCCGAGTCGCAGCTCGATGCGGTCACCGGTCTCGCCGGCAGTGGGCCGGCGTACCTGTTCTTGGTCGCCGAGGCGCTCATCGACGCCGGCGTGCTCGCCGGGCTCAGCCGGGCCAACAGTGAGGCCTTGGTGAGCCAGTTGTTCGTCGGCTCGGCTGCGCTCCTGGCACAGCGCGGCGAGCCTGCTCAGCTGCGCGCAATGGTCACTTCACCAGGTGGAACGACCGCTGCCGGGTTGCGCGTGCTCGAGGAACACGGGGTGCGTTCCGGTTTCCTGGAAGCCGTGATGGCGGCCACTCAGCGCAGCGCGGAACTGGGCCGGGCCTGACGAACCGTTCAGCGGGCGTCTACCTCCGCGAAAGAAATCTTGCTGTGCTCTTTTCTCACCGGTCGATGTATGCCTATTCTTCGGCTCGGTCGCAAGACCGACCGCGTGATTCGTCGCACGGGTGTCGCGCCCCGCAAGGGCTGCGCCGCAGAGGGCTGGTGCCATCGGGGGGTTGGCATCGGCCCTCTACGTATTTTCCGGCAAGGTTCCGGTGCGGGTAGCTTGAGCCGTTCATGGGCCGCCGCTACGAGACCATTTCGTTCCTCAGCGATCTCGGCTTGGCCGACGAGCACGTGGGCGTCGTGAAAGCCATCGTGCGCGACTTGGCACCACATACTCGGGTGATCGATCTCACCCACGCCATCGCGCCGTACGACGTGCGTGCCGGCAGCCTCGCGCTGGCTCGCGCGATCGGCTACGTGCCGTCCGGTGTCGTGATGGCCATCGTCGGCGCCGGCGATCGCCGGGCCGTTGCCATCGAAGTGGCCGAAGGTGAGGGCGTGGTCATCGGCCCCGACAACGGCCTGCTCGCGTCGGCGATCTCGATGGCCGGCGGTGCCGGGCGAGCGGTCGTCCTCGACAACCTCGAGCTCCAGCTCGCCAGCCCCGGCGCTACCGTGCCCAGCCGCGACGTGTTCGCCCCGGTCGCCGCCCACCTGTGCAACGGTGTCGATCTTGGTGACTTGGGCACGCTCGTCGATGCCGACGCGCTGCTACCCGGCGTGGTGCCGTTGCCGCGCGCTGCCGACGGTGGCGGCGTGCAGGCCGAGGTGCTGTGGATCGACCATGGCGGCAACTGCCAGCTCAACATCGGGTTGGACGATGTGGCACCGTGGGGTGTGGCCGACGGTGTTCGCCTGCTAGTCACGGCCGGCGAACTGACGCGTGTTGCGCAGCGACTGCCAAGGGTCGGCAGCCTGGGGCCCGGTTCGGTGGGCCTCGTGGTGGATGGCTATGGCCTGCTCACGCTCGTGCTCGACCGCCGGTCGGCTGCCGATGAACTCGCGCTGGCCACCGCCGATCAGGTCATCCTGCGCCCCCTTGCCGAGAGCGACAACGGCCCCGGCGTCAGCGTGCCTGTGGCCATGCGCCCCCCCAGCTGACGCAGGTAGCCTTGGCGCATGCGCCCCGCCACCACGCTCACACTCGGCCTGCTGCTGCTGGGCATCCTCGCCGCCGGCATCCTCTCGCTGTTGCGGCTCTGATATCCCGGCAACCACACGGCAACCACACGGCAGCAACACGGCAACCACACGGCAGCTCACGACCTGGCCCGACCCACGTCACCACCCTCGTGCACTTCTGCGACACGACAACGCGCACGCGCCGGTAACCGGCGGTTAACATCGTCGAAGCCGTGCAGAGGAGGCTAGGACCACGTGAATCTGGCGCACATCATCGATCC
>JANONE010000507.1:0-1523 GCA_031420675.1 Ilumatobacteraceae bacterium
TGTGGGTGGGCATGAACCGCATCGGCCACCGCGCCGTGCCCTCGCAGCGGATGTCGATCGGCGAGCTCATCGATGGCTACACCCACGACGCCGCCTACGCGTCGTTCGACGAGCAGGTCAAGGGCCGCGTCGCGGTTGGCCAGTTGGCGGACCTGGCGGTGCTGTCGCGCGACGTGCTGACCGCGCCGCCCGCGGCTGCCGACGACGTGCAAGTGGCCGTCACCGTCTTCAACGGCGCCGTGGTGTATCGGCGGGGCGCCAGATAGCGGCGCCCCCGGCCCCGGGCGCACTAGAACTCGAACCTGAAGCCGAGCTGCAGGGTGCGTGGCCGCACCACCGACAGCGTCTGCTGCCAGGGCGTCGTCGCGGTGACCTGCGAGCTGTTGTTTCTGAGCGTCAGCACGGTGCTCGAGTTGAAGATGTTGAACGCGTCGACCGACAGGCGCAGTCGCCGGCCACCGAACCGGATGTCTTTGTCCACCCGGATCTGGAAGTCGTTGACCGCCGGCAGCTTGTAGCTCCCACGCTGCTCGGCCAGAATCGTGACGTCGCCCTGACCGGCGCCCAGGTTGCGCACGATGGCCTGGCGCCCGTAGGGGCGGCCCGCCTCGTAGGAATAGCGTCCCCCGAGTGACACACCCCAGGGCGCCTGGTACGTGGCCGACAGCTTGACGGCGTGTTCGGAATTGGTGGCCGTGGGTCCGAACGCATTGAGCGTGTCGTTGGGGTCGCGCCCGTATCCCGCCGTGGGTGAGAGATTGCTGAAGTCCTGCTGAGTGCTGCCGGCCACGGATCCCGAGCCGAACGCTCTCGAGTCCTGCCAGGTGTATGACGTGTTCGCCTGCACGCGATCCGAGAATCGCTTGTTGAACTCGAGCACCACCGACTTGAAGCTCTGGTCGAAGTCGTCGCGATTGACGACCTGATACAACGGCGAGCCGACGCCGCTCGTGAGCGTCTGCACCGTGATGGTCTGCGTGCGCCCCTCGAACGTGTCGACGATATCTCTGGGCGCATAGGTGCCACGCACGTCGCGCAAGCGGATGTAGTTGCCTTCCTTCTTGTAGACGAACGCCAGCGAGATGCCCGCGCCCCCGGCGATCTGGCGCTCGATGCCCGCCGACACCTGGTCGGTATACTGATTGTCGAGACCGTCGTCGACCGCGAAGTTGCGCTTCGGATCGGTGACGCTGACGGGGATGTCGTACTGGCGCGTGATGGGATTGAACTCACGCACGAAGGTCACGGCTCCGCCGGGCGAGATGCCCGAGAACATGAGCGTGGCGAGCTTGCCGTAGAAGCGTCCGTAGGCCGACTTGAACACCGTGCGTCCCGAGGTGTCGAGCCGCCACGTGAAGCCCACGCGCGGCGAGACCGTGTTGAACGAGACGAGGTCTGACACACCGGGATACGACACCGCAGGCGGAGAGAACGTCTTGCCGTTGATGCCCGCGATGACCGCCTTCGAGCTCAGCTCCGGCACGTCGCCGCGAGTCCGGTCGAAGCGCAGGCCGAGGTTCAGG
>JANONE010000508.1:0-15629 GCA_031420675.1 Ilumatobacteraceae bacterium
GGTCGTAGGTGGCTTCGTCGGCTTCGTTCATCACCGGCCAGGCGATGTGGTAGCCCGCGTTCTCCAGCAACAGTCCGGTGGCCGCCCCGGTGGAGTCGCGCACGATTCGGCCGCCCACCGGATCGGGCGTGTGGTTGTCGATGCCCAGCTCTGCCAACGCCGCCGTGTTGGCCCACACCGAGTGCAGGTCGCTCGCATCGAGGTACACGGGCCGGTCGGGCACGATGGCGTCGAGCATCTGGCGTGTGGGTGCGCCGCCCGGCACCGACGAGAACAACCACCCGATGCCCAGCACGCGAGGGGCGTCGGGGTTCGCTGCTGCCCAACGCTGCAACGACTCTGCGATCTCGTCGAGCGACCCTGCTGCACGCAGTTGCGCTCGGAGCAGGCTGGCGCCGGTGTTGAGCAGGTGGCAGTGGGCGTCGACGAAGCCCGGAAGGATGAGGCCATCCCCGGCATCGACGACCTCGGCGTCGCCGGCAATCGATCGTGCGTCGGCGAGGGAACCGACGAAATGAATCCGCTCGCCGCGCAACACGACCGCCTCGGCCCACGGTTGTGAGCGATCGGCGGTGAATACGCGGCCGTGCAGCAGCAACTGGTCATCGGCAGAGGTCATGGTGCGACACTATGCCGATGCAGTACATCGGCGTCGTCGAAGCCGCGCAGCAAGTCGCCGGCACGGCCAAGCGCTCGGAGAAGACTGCGGTGCTCGCGCAGCTCTTACGCCAGACCCCGCCGGAGGAGGCCGCAGTGGTCGTCGGGCTGCTCGTGGGGGAGCCGCGGCAGGGCCGGCTGGGGATCGGCTGGGCAACGCTGCGCGACGTTCGCGTGCCTGCGGCCGCGTCGCCTTCGGTGAGCGTCGGCGAGCTCGACGCCACGCTCGACTTGCTGGCGGCAACCACCGGCGGCGGTTCACAACGTGACCGCGAGCAGCAGCTCGTTGGGCTGATGGGTCGGTTGACCGCCGACGAGCAATCTCATCTCGGACGACTCTTGGGTGGCGAGATGCGCCAGGGAGCGAACAGCGGGGTCGTCAGCGACGCCGTCGCCAAGGCCGCCGATGTGCCGGCCGCCGACCTGAGGCGGGCGGCGATGTTGCTGGGCGACCTTGGCGCGGCTGCCGCTCGGGCGCTGGCGGGCGAATCCCTCGCGGTTGGCCTGGAGCCGCTGGTGGGAGTGCAGCCGATGCTGGCCGGCACGGCGCCGACGGTGGCCGCGGCGCTGCAGCTCACCGGGCCGGCGAGCGTGGAATGGAAGCTGGATGGTGCACGGGTGCAGGTGCATCGCCGGGGAGACGAGCTGCGTGTCTTCACCCGCAGCTTGCACGAGATCGCATCTCGCGTTCCAGAGCTGGTGCAGGCCGCGCTGGCGATTCCGCACGAGGAGTTCGTACTCGATGGCGAAGCGTTGGGCCTCGACGCTGACGGCAATCCGTTGAAGTTCCAGGACACGATGAGTGGGCACAGCACCCTGCAGCCGTTCTTCTTCGATGTGTTGCACCTCGGCGGCCGGTCGCTGATCGACGAACCTTTGCGCGTGCGCAAGGAGGTGCTGGCCGATGCCGTGCCCCAGTACCTGCGGCTGCCCACGCTGGAGACGGCCGACCCCGAGCTGGCCGATCGCTTCGCCACGGCTGCCCTCGCCGCCGGGCACGAGGGCGTGATGGTGAAGGCCCTCGACTCGCCGTACCAGGCCGGCAGGCGTGGTGCGGCATGGCGCAAGGTCAAGCCGGTGCACACGCTCGACCTGGTCGTGTTGGCGGCCGAGTGGGGCCACGGTCGTCGTGCCGGCTGGCTCAGCAACCTGCACCTCGGTGCTCGCGGCGACGACGGCACGTTCGTGATGGTGGGCAAGACCTTCAAGGGTCTCACCGACGAACTGTTGCGCTGGCAGACCGTGGAACTGCAGGCGCGCGCGATCGGGCCGGCAGCGGACGGATACGTGCAGCACGTGGTCCCGGAACTGGTCGTGGAGATCGCCCTCGACGGCGTGCAGCGCAGTGTGCGGTACCCGGGCGGTGTGGCGTTGCGCTTCGCGCGCGTTCGTCGCTATCGCCCCGACAAGTCGCCGGCCGAGGCCGACACGATCGAGACGGTGCAGTCGATGCTCTAGCGCGGGCTGTCCTCGGCCTCGATGATGCGGCGGCGGCGATCACCGCGCGGGTAGGGTCGCAACCGTCATGGCAACGCTGCGGTTCAGCTTCGGCACGATGGGCTCGGGCAAGAGCACGATGGCCCTCCAGATTCACCACAACCTCGCCAGCCGCGACCTGTATGGCCTGCTGCTCACCACGCTCGATCGCGAGGGTGCGCAGGTCACCAGCCGGCTCGGTGTGGCCGCGCGTGCCATCGAGGTCGTGCCCGACCTCGACATCTACAAGCTCGCCGTCGACAACTGGCCGATCCACTACCTGGTGTGCGTCGAGGCCCAGTTCTACTCGGTGAAGCAATGCGACCAGCTGGGTCGGGTGGTCGACGACCTTGGTGTCGATGTGTTCGCCTTCGGCCTGATCACCGACTTCCGCGGCGAACTGTTCGAAGGGACCAAGCGCTTCCTGGAGATCGCCGACGAACGAGTGGCCATGCAGGTGGAGGCGCGTTGCTGGTGTGGCGCCCGCGCCACTCACAACGCCCGCGTCGTCAACGGCGAGATCGTCTACACCGGCGAGACGGTGGTGGTGGGCGACACCAGCGACCACGCCGAGCAGCCGCTCTTCGGCGATGTCGTGCGCTACGAGTTGCTCTGCCGTGCGCACTATCGCGCCGGCGAACTCGGCGAGTAGCGCCGCGCTCGAACTCGGCGACGCCGGTGAAAGTACGCCCGCCTCACGGTGCCGGTGCGAATGGTCTGGCGCGATGGCTGCGCCAGGTCGTAGCATGCTCGCAACCGTTCGGGCCAACGTCGTCCCGTGCGCCACCAGCCGTTCAACCGACCTTTCGTTCAGTCGACTCGTGGAGCAGAACTCGATGCATCCTGAATTCCCTGCGGGTTACCCCGCGCCCTCCGGCCTGTACGACCCCAGGTTCGAGCACGACGCATGTGGCGTTGCGTTCGTTGCCAACATCAAGGGAGTCGTTAGTCGATCGATCGTCTCGTTGGGCATCGGCGCGCTGTGCAACATGGAGCATCGCGGCGCGACGGGCGCGGAAGCCGATTCGGGCGACGGTGCCGGCGTTCTCATCCAAGTGCCCGACGCCTTCCTTCGGGCCGTCGTGTCCTTCTCGCTGCCACCCGCCGGTGCCTATGCCGTCGGCCTGGCGTTCCTTCCTGTCGACGCGACCGATGTTCACAAGGCGCAGAGCACGATCGAGGGCATCGTCGCCGACGAAGGGCTCACCGTGCTCGGCTGGCGCGACGTGCCGATCAGTCCGGACTGCCTCGGCATCACCGCGCGCGCGGTGATGCCGTCGTTCCAGCAGCTGTTCGTCGCCGACCCGGCAGGAACAACCGGCATCGACCTCGATCGCAAGTTGTTCGTGGTTCGCAAGCGGTGCGAGCACGAGCTGCCGGCCGAGCAGCGCACCTACTTCCCGTCGTTGGGCAGCCGCACACTGATCTACAAGGGCATGTTCACGACGCCGCAGTTGGCCGAGTTCTTCCCCGATCTCTCCGACGACCGGATCGAGTCGGCACTGGTGCTGGTGCACAGCCGGTTCAGCACCAACACCTTCCCGTCGTGGCCACTGGCGCACCCGTACCGCTACATCGCGCACAACGGTGAGATCAACACCGTGCAGGGCAACCGCAACTGGATGCGCACCCGCGAGAGCCTGCTCGCCAGCGATGTCATCCCGGGCCTCGAGCGCGCCTTCCCGATCTGCACCCCGGGTGGCAGCGACTCGGCGACGTTCGACGAGGTGCTGGAGTTGCTGCACCTCGGTGGCCGCAGCCTTCCGCACGCAATGCTGATGATGATCCCCGAAGCGTGGGAGAACCACGACACGATGGACGCGCAGAAGCGGGCGTTCTACCGGTTCCATTCGTCGTTGATGGAGCCTTGGGACGGCCCGGCCAGCGTCGCCTTCACCGACGGCACGGTGATAGGCGCGGTGCTCGATCGCAACGGGTTGCGCCCCAGCCGGTACTGGGTCACCGACGACGACATCGTGATCATGGCCAGCGAGGTCGGCGTGATCGATCTCGACCAGGCGAAGGTGGTGAGGAAGGGGCGCCTGCAGCCCGGCCGGATGTTCCTGATCGACACCGCCCAGGGCCGGATCGTGGAGGACGAGGAGATCAAGCGTGGGCTTGCCCAGGAGCAGCCGTACCAGCACTGGCTCGACGAGGGTTTGGTCGAGCTGAACGAGCTCCCCGACCGCGAGCACATCGTCTTCAGCCACCAGAGCGTGCTGCGCCGCCAGCAGGTGTTCGGCTACACCCATGAGGAGCTGAAGATCATCGTCGGCCCAATGGCGAAAAGCGGGCTGGAGCCGATCGGTTCGATGGGTACCGACACCCCGATCGCGGTGCTCAGTGAGCGGCCGCGATTGCTGTTCGACTACTTCAGCCAGTTGTTCGCCCAGGTCACCAACCCGCCGCTCGACGCGATCCGCGAGGAGGTCGTGACCTCGGTCGCTTCCACCGTCGGTCCCGAGGCCAACCTCCTCGCGCCCGGCCCGGAGAGTTGCCGTCAGTTGGTGCTGCCGTTCCCGGTGATCGACAACGACGAGCTCGCCAAGATCATCCACATCAATGACGATCTGCAGGACCCGGAGCTGGCGGCCGTCGTCGTCAGTGGCCTGTACCGGGTGGCCGGTGGCGGCCTGGCGCTGAAGCGTGCGTTGGATGCCATTCGCAGCAAAGTGAGCAAGGCGATCGTTGACGGCGCGCGCATCATCGTGCTCAGCGACCGCAACAGCGACGAGGTGTACGCACCGATCCCCAGCCTGCTGCTGACAGCGGCGGTCCACCATCACCTGATCCGGGACAAGCAGCGCACTCAGGTGGGTCTCGTCGTCGAGTGCGGTGATGCACGTGAGGTGCACCACATGGCGCTGCTCGTCGGTTACGGCGCCGGTGCGATCAACCCCTACCTCGCGTTCGAGAGCATCGAGAGCATGATCGCTCAAGACTTGAACAGCCTGGGTGGGATGGACCCGCGCAAGGCGCAGAAGCAGTACATCAAGGCCGCCGGCAAGGGTGTGCTCAAGGTGATGAGCAAGATGGGCGTCAGCACCGTCGCCAGCTACACCGGAGCGCAGATCTTCGAGGCCATCGGCCTCGGCCATGAGCTGGTCGACGAGTACTTCACCGGCACCGTCAGCCGCCTCGGCGGCATCGGCCTGGACGAGGTCGCCGCGGAAGTCGCCGCCCGCCACATCGCTGCGCACCCACGCCGGCCCGAGGAACGCGCGTACCGCAAGCTCGAGCTCGGTGGCGAGTATCAGTGGCGCCGCGAAGGTGATGTGCACCTGTTCAACCCGGAGACCGTGTTCAAGCTGCAGCACGGCACACGTGCGAAGCGCTACGACATCTTTCAGCAGTACACCGCGCTGGTCGACGGGTTGTCACGACAGGCGGCGACGTTGCGCGGGTTGTTCGAGTTACGCACCGACGTGCGCGAGCCGATCTCGATCGACGAGGTCGAGCCGGTCAGCGAGATCGTCAAGCGCTTCAGCACCGGTGCGATGAGCTACGGCTCGATCAGCATGGAAGCGCACGAGACGCTGGCGATCGCGATTAACTCGATCGGCGCCAAGAGCAATACGGGCGAGGGCGGCGAGGACGCGGACCGACTGCACGACCCGCAGCGCCGCAGCTCGATCAAGCAGGTCGCCAGTGGTCGCTTCGGGGTCACCAGCGAATACCTGGTGAACGCCGACGATCTGCAGATCAAGATGGCACAGGGCGCGAAACCTGGTGAGGGCGGCCAGCTGCCCGGCCACAAGGTGTACCCGTGGGTCGCCGCGACCCGCCACAGCACGCCGGGTGTCGGCCTGATCAGCCCGCCACCCCACCACGACATCTACTCCATCGAGGATCTCAAGCAACTGATCCACGACCTGAAGAACGCGAACCCGGCAGCGCGGGTGCACGTGAAGCTCGTGTCGGAGGTCGGCGTTGGCACGGTCGCCGCCGGTGTCAGCAAGGCCAAGGCCGATGTGGTGCTGATCAGCGGCCACGACGGTGGCACCGGCGCCAGTCCGTTGACGTCGTTGAAGCACGCAGGTGCTCCGTGGGAGCTCGGGCTCGCCGAGACGCAACAGACGCTGTTGCTCAACGGGCTGCGCGACCGCATCGTCGTCCAGGTCGACGGCCAGCTAAAGACAGGACGCGACGTGATCGTGGCGGCGCTCCTGGGTGCCGAGGAGTTCGGCTTCGCAACCGCCCCGCTGGTGGTCAGCGGGTGCGTCATGATGCGCGTCTGCCACCTCGATACCTGCCCAGTGGGCGTGGCGACGCAGAACCCCGAGCTGCGCAAGAAGTTCAGCGGCAAGCCCGAGTTCGTGGTCACGTTCATGGAGTACATCGCGCAAGAGGTGCGCGAGCACATGGCGGCGCTGGGCTTTCGAACGATGCAGGAGATGATCGGTCAGGTGGAGGTGCTCGACAGGTGCTCTGCGGTCACGCACTGGAAGGCGAAGGGCCTCGACATCAGCCCGATCCTTGCCACGCCGCAGAACCCGTACGGCCAGACCCTGCACCATTCGGTGGTGCAGGATCATGGCCTGCTGGATGCGCTCGATCAGCAGCTGCTGCAGTTGTGTGCGCCGGCGATCGAGCACGGCGAGGCCGTCGCCGTCGAGTTGCCGATCCGCAACGTGAATCGCACCGTCGGCACCATGCTCGGGTCGGCGATCACCAAGGCGCACGGTGGTGTGGGCCTCCCCGACGGCACCATTTCGCTGAGCTTCCGTGGCTCTGCCGGGCAGAGCTTCGGTGCCTTCGTGCCCGCCGGCGTGACGATGACGCTGGAGGGTGATGCCAACGACTATGTGGGCAAGGGCCTCTCCGGCGGGCGAGTGGTGGTGCGTCCCGACCGCCGGGCCACCTTCGCCGCCGAGGAGAACGTGATCGCCGGCAACGTGATCGGCTATGGGGCCACGAGCGGTGAGATCTACCTTCGTGGACTGGTGGGCGAACGTTTCTGCGTACGCAACTCGGGTGCCACTGCGGTGGTGGAGGGCGTGGGCGACCACGGTTGCGAGTACATGACCGGTGGGCGAGTGGTGGTGCTCGGTCCCACCGGGCGCAACTTCGGCGCCGGCATGAGCGGCGGCATCGCCTACGTCTACGACCCGCAGGATGTGTTCGCTGCCAAGCTGAACCAAGAGATGGTGCAACTGCAACAACTCGGTGAAGGCGATCGCGAGTTCGTGCTCGCAACCGTACGCCGCCACGCAGAGCTCACCGAGTCGCCGGTTGCGCAACGGATCGTCCACTCCTGGGGCAGCGAGGCTGGGCACTTCAAGAGAGTGATGCCCATCGACTACGAGCGAGTGCTGGGTGTGATCGCGCAAGCGAAAGCCGACGGTCTCGACGAAGCAGCAACTCTCGAGCGAGTGATGGCGGCCAGCCGTGGGTGAGGCGACTGGTTTCATGCAATGGACGCGGATCACGCCCAAGCGGCGGCCGGTGGAGCTGCGCCTCCAGGACTGGCAGGAGGTCTACGAACCGTTCCCCAGCGAGCTGCTGAAGTTGCAGGCAGGTCGTTGCATGGACTGTGGCATTCCCTTCTGCAACAACGGCTGCCCGCTGGGCAACCTGATTCCTGACTGGAACGACCTCGTCTACCGCGGGCACTGGCGCGACGCCATCGACCGCCTGCATGCCACCAACAACTTTCCCGAGTTCACCGGCCGCCTGTGCCCGGCACCCTGTGAGTCGGCATGCGTGGTCGGGATCAATGGCGACCCGGTCGCCATCAAGCAGGTCGAGGTGGAGATCATCGACCGCGCCTGGGCCGAAGGCTGGGTGGGCCCACAGACGCCGACGGTGATGACCGGCAAGCGCGTGGTCGTCATCGGCTCCGGGCCCGCGGGTTTGGCATCGGCTCAGCAGCTCACCCGGGCCGGGCACGAGGTCGTCGTGCTCGAGCGTGCGGACCGCATCGGTGGCCTGCTGCGCTACGGCATTCCCGAGTTCAAGATGGAGAAGCGCCACCTCGATCGCCGCATCGAGCAGATGGAAGCGGAGGGCACCGAGTTCCGCACGAACGCAACCGTCGGCGATCTGGTCGACATCGAGGTGCTGCTCGCGTCGTACGACGCGCTCGTGCTGGCGTGCGGCGCAACCGCCTGGCGCGACCTGCCGGTGCCCGGCCGCGAGCTGGCCGGAATCCACCAGGCGATGGAGTACCTGCCGTTGGCGACCCAAGTGCAGTTGGGGGACATGGCGAAGTCGCCGATCGACGTTGCCGGGAAGCACGTGGTCATCATCGGTGGTGGCGACACGGGAGCCGACTGCTTGGGCACCGCCCACAGGCAGGGTGCAGCGTCGGTGACCCAGTTGGAGATCATGCCGCAACCGCCGGACGCGCGCGGCGCCAACAACCCGTGGCCGCAATTTGCGATGGTCTCCAAGGTCACGTCTGCGCACGAAGAGGGCGGCGAGCGCATGTACAGCGTGAACACCGAGCGCTTCCTCGATGACGGCAGCGGCCGCGTGCGCGCGCTGCGGTTGCACGAGGTGCAGATGGTCGACGGCCGGTTCCAGGAGGTGGAGGGCAGCGACCGTGAGATCCCTGCCGACTTCGTGTTCCTCGCGATGGGGTTCGTCGGCACGGAGAAGGGCTCGTGGCTTGAGCAGCTCGGCGTCTCGTTCGACGAGCGGGGCAACGTGGCCCGCAACGACCACTACATGTCGAGCGTGCCTGGTGTGTTCGTTGCCGGCGACATGGGTCGCGGGCAGAGCCTGATCGTGTGGGCGATCGCCGAAGGGCGGTCGTGCGCCGCCGGCGTCGATCGCTGGCTGATGGGCGAGACCCAGCTGCCCGCACCCATCGCACCCGGCGCGCGCCCACTTCAGTAGCGCCGCGCTCTACACTTGCGTTCATGCAGGTCAAGTGGTTTATCCCCGTTTTCGTTGGTGCAGCGTTGTTGTTCAGCGCGTGCAGCGATTCCCCTACCGCCACCAGCACCACGGCGGTCAACCTGGACAGCACTGCGTTCGCAACGCTGCCGCCCACGCAGAGCACGACGATTCCGGCCGTCACGACGCTTCCGGCCGAAGGGTCAACGTCGGCGGTCGCCCAGGATTACACGGTTGTGGCAGGTGATGTCCCGGTGAACATCGCCAAGCGGTTCGGCATCACCCTGGATGCGCTCAACCTGGCCAACGTCAATACGCCGGGGTACGGCAGCTTCTTCGTCGGCCTCGTGATCAAGATCCCCGAGGGGGCGCTCGTTCCGGCGCCCACCACCACAGCCGCACCGGGCACTGTCACCACGCCCTCCGACGGGGGTACCCCTGCGCTCACCACCACGGTCGCACCCGACAGCAACGGCTGCACGCCCGGTACTCACACCATCGTCGACGGCGACCTTCCGGGCACCGTTGCCAAGCAGTACGACGTCACCGTCGACCAGCTCGCCGCAGCGAACGCCAACACCAAGGGCTACAAGAACTTCGTCGTCGGTGTGAAGATCGTCATCCCCTGCCCGTAGCGGCAGCGCTGGCCACGAGCCAGATCACACCAGCCTGATCACGACGCCGCCGATCGCCAGCTCTTCGCCGGCTCGTTCACGGTCGGCGGTCACGAGCTCCAGTTCGTCGATGGCGTCGCCACGCGGGCCGGCCGGTTGGAAACGTACGGCATGGTCGACACCGCTACGGCGCCAACGTTCGCGCATCGCATCAGGGTCGGTGGCGCCGACGACGACACCTGCGATCGCGGTGACCACCGAGTTGTCCTGATGGGCGATCCACGAAGGACCACCCCAACGCCATGCACCGGCGGGCACCGGCTGGTCGAGACTGACGATCGCACCGCCGACATCGGCCGGGTGCAGGTGACGGCCGCGGATGTCGTCGAAGTCGCCGCGCCACACGATGCGCACACCGACGTCGGCGAGGCGCGCTTCCCGTTGGTCGAGATCGTCGACCTCGTAGATGGCCATGTAGCCACCATCGCCGCCGCGCTTGGCGAGCAGGCGCCCGGCGGTCGTGCCCGCTTGCGTCGGTGAGACCACTTCGAGGAACTGATCGCCGATCATCATCAACGCGTTGTGCAGGCCGAACGCCCGCACTCCGGGGTCGTGGAAGCACACGGTGAGGCCGAGCTGCTCACACAGCCCGCCGACCACTTCGTCGAGATCATTCGCGACGAGTGCGACTTGGCGGAGGCGGATCATGCCCTCAGCCTCGCGCGTGGAGCGGGCAGTAGCGTGAGCGCATGCTCACCATCATCGAGGGACGCGTGCTCGGTTGCCTGTTGGAGAAGGAACGCACGACACCCGACCAGTACCCGCTGACGCTCAATGCGTTGGTGCTGGCGTGCAACCAGTCGAGCTCGCGCGAGCCGGTGATGCATCTTGACGATCACGAAGTGGAGGCCGTTCTCTCCGCGCTCAAATCGCAGGGACTGCTGCGGTACGTGCACCCGTCGCACGGTCGCAGCGTCACCCGCTTCCGACAGATCGCCGACGAGTCGTGGGGCCTCGAGCCGCCCGCGGCGGCGGTGATCGCGGTCCTGTTGCTGCGTGGTCCCCAGACCGCGGCCGAGCTGCGCACCCGCACCGAGAGACTTCACCCGTTCGAGTCGCCAGAGGCCGTGGAGGCGGCGGTGCTCGAACTGTCGTCAGTTGGCACCGTGCAACTGTTGGAGCGTCAATCCGGCCAGAAGGAGTGGCGCTGGCAGCAGTTGTTGGCAGAGGAGGCGGAGGTCACGTTCGCTGCCCTGATCACGAGCGCAGTGGTGACCGGCGTGGCAGTGAGCGGCAGCATCGCCGACCGGGTTGCGCAGCTGGAGGCTCGCGTCGCCCGGCTGGAATCCGCCCTTGCGGATCTGCTCCCCGACGAACCGTTGCCGGCGCCGATCCCGCCCGAACTCGCGATCGAATCGTTCGGCCCCGAACAGTCACGCCGCACTCGGCGGCAGCATTTCGTACAGGGTTTCGACCATCAGCTGTGACCTGCTGACCACGTCGCTGTAGGTGAACTGCATTGCGGCGAAGCCGTCCAGTTGCAGGCGGTTCAAACGCTCGGAGTCGTCCTGCATCTGCATCGGAGTTCGATGATGCTCGTAGCCGAGCAGCTCGACGATCACGTTGGTATCGGGGAAGCGGCAGTCCACTCGGATGAGCTTCGAACGCCGTGTTGCGACCACCTGTTGGGTGATCGGTCGAGGGAGCCCGAGCTCATCGATCAACTCGAGGAACCTCCGCTCCAGCCATGAGTGCCCGCCCTTGGAGAGTTCCGCGCCGGCCATCACCGCCAGCAGCTTGTCGACACCTGGGCGACCCCGCGTGCGCAGTTCCATCATCCGGCGGTGCAGGAAGTCGTCGGTCGTCAATCCATCGCGAACCGCTGAGTCGAGTGCTGCGGTGAGCCGCTCCGCTGTTTCGGTACGAGCGATCTCGATCAGCGCACGAGTCGCCGAGAGGCACGGGATCTCGTGCACCGTGTCGAGATCCAGTTGGTTGTAGGTCTTCATCCGGTGCACGACGAGGTCGATTCTGTGCGGGGCGCGATGGAGTGGCACCACCAGGTGAAAGGGCTTGCTGAGCTCGAACCCATCGAAGCCGAGAAGTGCCGAAGCGGTCGTGCCGTAGGCCCAACAGGGTGGGCCGATCGATGCGATCACTGCGCGGAGTTCGTCCAGCAGGCGGAGGAACTTCAGGGGCAGATAGTGCCCGATACGGAGACCGCTCTTGTCTCGGCTACGAAGCGCCGGCTCGGCCGCTGCGAGCGGCGTGAGCGAACGCTGACCTTCAGCTGCCGCATTGCGGCGACGAGTGGCCATGTCGCCCGATTCAACCGTCCACACGCCGCCAGGCCAACCCCACCGCCAAGACGCATTGCCTTTTACCCGAACGATGAATGCACAGAACCGTACGTAGCGACCATTGAATTCACAGTTCGGGCCCGAGGGGCCCGCGGGCGTCAGCCGAGGTCTGGCCAGCGGCGGTTCTGGCGGCGGCGCTGGCCCGCCTTGCCCAGCTTGCGGTGCTCGGCGATGGCCCACTGGCGGCGCCAGCCGTTGTACTCGGGGCCGGTGAGCTTCGGGCCGGTGCCCTTCGCCGCCCGCTGGCGGGCCGTCCAGAAATCGGTGAGGGCCTCGTCGCCGAGCGCGGTGACTGCGGCTTCGATGCGGGCGTTGAAGCGGCGAGTGCTCTCGTCTTCGATGGCGAACAGCGGGGCCCCGAAGACGACCTTGGTCTTGCCGGCCTTCGGGCGCTTCATGCCTTTGCCGAAGATGCTGCCGGTGCCGTCGATGAAGACGGGGATGACGGGCACACCGGTTCGGTTGGCGAGATAGGCGGCCCCGCCCTTGAACTCCTGCCCCCAACCGTCGGGCGAGCGGCCGCCCTCTGGGAAGATGACGAGGCTCCAGCCGTCGTCGATCAGGTGGCGCAGTTCGTCGCTGCTCTTGCGGCTGGTGACCTCACGATCGATTGGAAACGCGTTCAACGTGAGTGCTGCCAGCGTGCCCTTGACCCGCTTGTCGAAGAAGTAGTCGGCGGCGGCGGCGATCACGAGGTTGCTGCGCCATGGCTCCGGCACAGCGATCATCATCAGCGGGGTGTCCACATGACTGTGGTGGTTGGGGGCGAAGATGACCGCGGGCGTCTCGGCGAGTCGTTCGAGGTCGGCCAGACGATCGAGACCGACGACCTCCGGACTGGCCATCGCCTTCACGAGCGCGCGCATCGGCCCGTTGGTGAGCACCGTACGCGCCGCCTTCGCTGCCGACGAGCGCGCCCAGTCGGTCTCGAAGTTGGCGCCCAGCTTGCTGACGTTCGGTGGCACCACCATGCCCTTGGGCACCGTGGGCTTGCGGTACGGGAAGCCCAGCGCCTTGGCCGGCTTCAATGCGGCCCGCACCGCGGCGCTGGCCGCATCGCCCACCTTGGCGGCGCGGCGAAGCCGGCCGACCGAACTGAGGCGAGTGGGTGCGGAACGCTTCATCGCGCTGTTCCCATCGGACGGCTCATGTCACTTCACGTCCGCGACCAGCAGGGCGGGTACGTGGAGGTGGGTGATCGTGGCGTCGCGACCGACGACATCGCTGGCGATCTCGAACGCGTCGTCCATCGTGCTCGCCGGCGTGAAGCCCAGTCGGCGCACGGTGGGCGGGTCGCCGCCGACGATGATCACCTTGCCGGCGTGCTGCATGCCATGGGCGCCCCAGTACCACGCGTAGAACGGGTGCACGCCGTGGTAGGCGTTGCCGGTGCGGTACAGGTGCCGGTACCACTCGTCTTCCGCATACTGCTTCTCCCACTTGCGCGACATCTCCGCCGGGCTGGTGGTGTCGGCCAGCACCTGTTCGAAGAAGTCGATGTAGCTGGGGTGGTGCACCGGGTTGAAGTCGCGATAACAGGGGTGGGTCATGATGATCACGCCACCCTCACGCACCAGCGGCTTGTTTCGGTACATGTTGAACAGGTACCCCAGGCCCATGCACATCACAAGGATCGGGTTCATCACACCGTCGGGGTTGTACGGACACACGTAGGGGATGCCCAGCGTGAGGATGTCGGTCTGCCCGTGCACCTCCATCAACTGTTGCTCGTACACCTTCTCCAGCGTGACCTTGTGCACGGCTTCGGTGTCGCCCGCCTGCACGCTGGTCATCTGGTGTGGGCCCTCGATGCCGTGGAAGATCTTGCGGGCCAGCTTGATGGGCGTGCGGTTCAGCGACTTGGAGGTGGCCAGGAACGTGGCCCGATCCTTCGCCGTCCATTCCCACTCGCGCTTGGACAGGAAGTCGAACGGCGACGGGAACATGTCGGTGTTCAGTGTGGTCTCGATCTGGAACACCTTCGGACCGTGGTCGCGCAGCACCTTTCCCATCCGCCACACGCTGGTGTGCAGCGCGCTCTGGTGGCGGTGGCCCATCAAGCTGCGCGTGTTCTCCAGCGTCTCGGGGTTGTGGTGGTGGCTGAGGCAGCGGTACGAGGCGAGGCCGGTGGTGATGCTCTTCCAGCCGCCATCCATCGCCACCGAGTTGATGTTGATGTAGACGACGAGATCGCTCTCCGCCGCACGCTTGTTGATCTCCAACACTTCGCCGTGATCGGTGGTGCCGATGATGGCCAGGTTGTCGTGGTCCTCAGCGTCGTGCTGGTAGAGCATGCCGCGCCCGTGGAACGCGTCGTACACGCGGTCGCCCAGCGCATGACGCAACTCGTACTCGTGCATGCGCCGGTGCAGGCCGAGTGCGGCGATGATGTGCACGTCGTCGACACCGGCAGCGGCGGCCAGGTCGAGCACGGCTTCGATGACGCGCTGACGCGCGTCGGGGCGGCGCATCTTCGGCAGCGGCAGGCTGACATCGTCGAACGCGATGGTCAGTTTCATGCCGGGGAACAGCTGGGCGGGCAGCGGGTCCTGGTCGTGCGGGTTGAGCAGCGCGTGGCGGATCGCGCCGTCGATGTCCTTGATCGCTTCCAGCGGTTCGGGTGGGTAGATCACGCGACTGCGGCCGGCGGGCAGCTTCTCCAGGCTGAAGTTCTCGCCGCGCCAGAACATGATCGACGGCGTCGAGCGATCCACTTCGAGGACGAATCCGGGACGGGGCATGGCTATTTCCCTCTCATGACGAAGGCGATCTTCACCGCGCCGCGGCGGCCGGCGGTGGCCGCATGCGCGATGGCGTCGGTGTAGTCCTTCAGCGAATACGTGGCGGAGACGAGGCGACCGAGGTCGTGTCGGCGGATGACGTCGATGGCGGTGGTGAAGTCGGCGTGCGTGTACGCGTAGCAACCGCGGATGGCGGTTTCGCGATGCCAGAGCGAGGTGAGCTCCAACGACACGTTCGACGGCATGCCCACCACCTGCACTTCGCCTCCGGGGGCGACGACCTGTAGTGCCTGCTGCAGCGAATCGCTGCTACCGACGCAATCGATCACGTGCGGGGCTCCGCAGGTGAGTTGATCGCCGACGACGAGCGAGCTGGTGGACGAGCGCACGTAGCGCGGCATCTCGTCGCCGGCACAGACCACGTCGGCGCCGAGCTCCTTGGCGAGCCGCTTCTGCTCGGCGTAGCGAGCAGTGACGATGATGGGCGCATGCCGGACTGCATCGCGGGTGGCCGTGATGGCCGCGAGTGTCAGCAGGCCCAAGGTGCCGGCCCCGATGATGACGGTCTGCTTGCCGGTGTAGCGCGCGGCCGCATGCACGGCGCAGGCGGTGGGCTCGATGAGCACCGCCGCTTCGTCGTCGAGGTCGGTCGGCACGTCGACGAGTTGGCTGGGGTGGGCGACCATCTCGTGGCTCCACCCGCCGCCGGTGTCGGCGCAGAATCCGCTCTGCAGGCCGGGTTCCAGGTGGCCGAACCCGACGCGCTCGCACAGGTTGATCTGCCCGGCGGCACACGCGGCGCACACCGGGTTGATGCCGCGCGTGACGCATGAGAGCACGGGTACCAGGACGACGCGACGATCGGTTCCGACGACGTCGGCGACCACCTCGTGGCCGGGGGTGAACGGGTAGCTCACGAGTGGATCGAAGTAGGCCGACGC
>JANONE010000509.1:0-1674 GCA_031420675.1 Ilumatobacteraceae bacterium
CTTGATGAACTCGGCCGCCTCTTCCTCCGCCGAGCCACCGATCTCGCCGATCAAGATGATCGCGTGGGTCTCGGGGTCGGCCTGGAACTCCTTCAGGCAATCGATGAAGTTCGTGCCCGGCACGGGGTCGCCACCGATGCCCACGCACGTGGACACGCCGATGCCACGCTGCTTGAGCTCGTACAGCGCCTGATAGGTGAGCGTGCCCGAACGGCTGACGATGCCCACGTTGGGGCCGCCGGCCGTGGGCAGCTGAGCAATCTCGCCGGCAGTGATGCCGATGTTGCACTTGCCTGGGCTGATGATCCCCGGGCAGTTGGGCCCCAGCAGTCGCGTGTGGGGGTAGTCGCGCAGGAGCGTGTTGTACACCTTGGCTTCGTCCTGCGCGGGAATACCCTCGGTGATGCAGACGATGAACCCGATGCCCGCGGCAGCGGCTTCAAGGATGGCGGCCGGCGCCGACTTCGGCGGGACGGCGATGAACGAGGCCGTCGCACCGGTTGCGGCGACAGCTTCCGCGACGGTGTTGAACACCGGAATGCTGCCACCCTCGGGAATGGCGACTTCGGTGCCACCCTTGCCGGGCGTGACGCCGCCGACGACCTTGGTGCCGTATGCGTGGTTGCGCAGGCCGTGATACTTGCCCTGCCCACCGGTGAGGCCCTGCACGATGACCTTGGTATCAGCGTTGACGAAGATGGCCATGATCAGTTCGTTCCGTTCGCGAGGGCGACCGCTGCGCGGGCCGCTTCCAGCATGGTGGGCTTGGAGGTGAGCTTCGATTCGGGGATGCCGGCGTTGGCCAGGATCTGGCGGCCCTCCTCGGCGTTGGTGCCATCGAGGCGGATGACGATCGGGGCCCGCAGGTCGACACGACCCAGTGCCTCGACGATGCCGTTGGCGACTTCCTCGCCACGGGTGATACCCCCGAAGATGTTGATGAAGATGCTCTTCACGTTCTGGTCGAAGTTGATCACCTGCAGTGCTGCGGCCATCATGTCGGCGTTGGCGCCGCCACCGATGTCGAGGAAGTTGGCGGCCGTACCGCCCACCTGGTTCACCACGTCGAGCGTGCTCATCGCCAGGCCGGCGCCGTTGGCGATGATGCCGACGGTGCCGTCGAGACCGATGTACTGCAGGTCGTGCGAGCGGGCCAGTCGCTCACGATCGTCGAGCTCCTCGGTGGCACGGAACTCGTCCCATTCGGGGTGACGAAAGGCGGCGTTGTTGTCCAGGCTGACCTTGGCGTCGAGCGCGTGTACGCCGCCGTCGGGCCGCAGGATGAGCGGGTTGATCTCGGCCAGGTCGCAGTCGCCGCGCGTGAAGCAGTCGTACAGCTTGACGAGCATGTCGGCCACGCCAGCGAGTGCTTCCTCGTCGATGTTGGCGCGCACGGCAGCGTCGCGAGCCACCGCCGGCGAGATGCCATCCACCGGGTCGATGTGCAGCAACACGATCGCATCCGGGTTGTCGACGGCGACGGTTTCAATCTCCACACCGCCCTCGGCGCTGAGCATGAGCAGGTGCTTCTTGGCGCCACGATCCAGCGAATAAGAGGCGTAGTACTCCTTCTGGATGTCGCTGGCGTGCTCGACCCATACTCGCTTCACCAGGTGACCCTTGATGTCCATGCCCAAGATGTTGCCGGCGTGTAGGCGTACCTCGTCGGCGTTT
>JANONE010000510.1:0-5757 GCA_031420675.1 Ilumatobacteraceae bacterium
GGCTGTTTTTGGTTGTTGCTTCCTCGGCCCCGCGGGTTGTTTTTGTTCCCTTGTGTGGGTGGTGTTTTTTCTTAAAACCAGTTACAAAGGGGCAACCCCAAGCCGATGGGGGACGATCGGTGGGCCTCCGGCCGACCGGGCCGCCCACTCGCACGGTGCAGCCTTGCGGGGTTTCCATGCGAGCGGGCGATACTGAGGGCATGGGCCTCAACCCGCACCGCAAGCGCGTCGTTCGTACGGGCGACTACTTCTTCGTCGCCACGGCCGCTGTCGCGTGCGTTGCGCTACTGGTGTGGGCGTTCTTAGGCTGAGCCGCCAGGCCATCAACTAGAACGCTGACTCGATCACTTGCACTCGTGCACCCACCACGGCGGCGACATCGAAGCGCACCGTGACCGAGCCGGCCGGGCGAACCGCTGCGAGCCAGATCGCCGCCAGCCGGCGCAACCGGCGCTGCTTGACCCAGTTGACCGCGCCCTCGGGCCCGCCGTACTCGGCGCTGGCCCGCGCCTTCACCTCACAGAACACGATGACGGCGGCGCCGGCGACACCCGGGCTGCGGAGAATGAGGTCGATCTCCCCTGCCGTACAACGCCAGTTCCGCGCGACCACCTCGTAGCCGTGCCGCACGTACCAACGAACGGCTTCGTCCTCTCCGAATCGGCCTCTGGCCTGCGCCGCCAGTGATGGCACCCGCGGCACTACAACTGGCGGCACTGTCACAGGCGGAACTACAGCTCGAGCGGGGGAAGTTCCTCCACGTTCACGTCCTTGAACGTGAGCACCCGCACCTTCGGGATGAACCGGGTCTTGCGGTACATGTCCCATACCCATGCGTCTGCCAGCTCCACTTCGATCACCGGGCGCGAAGGGTCGCCGGTGACGGTGACGTTGACTTCGTTGGCCAGGTAGAAACGACGCTCAGTTTCCACTGCGAAGCGGAACATGGCCGCGACGTCTTGGTACTCCTGCGCGAGTTGGAGCTCTCGCTCGGCCTCGAAGTTCTCGAGATCGTCAGAACTCAACGTGGGTGCTGCTGACACCGAATACGACGCCTATCAAGCGTCGCGCTTTTCCTTGATCTTCGCGGCCTTGCCGATGCGATCACGCACATAGTAGAGCTTGGCACGACGGACATCGCCACGCTTCAGCACTTCCAGCTTGGTCACCGTGGGGGTGTGCACCGGGAAGGTGCGCTCAACGCCGACGCCGTAGCTGAGCTTGCGAACCGTGTAGGTCTCCTGCACGCCGCTGCCCTGACGGGCGATGACGTTGCCCTGAAACACCTGCACGCGCTCCTTGTTGCCCTCGACCACCTTCACGTGCACCTTGACCTCGTCGCCAGGCCCGAAGTTCGGGATGTCGGAGCGGAGGGATTGGTTGTCGACAAAATCTGTGGACTTCATGGCGCGAACTCTCTGACAGCGGTCGGCTAGGGAACGCTCAAGGATAGGTGACGGAAGGGAACTCTTCCAACAAGCGGTGGTCGGTTTCGCTGAGACCGCCGCGGGCTTCGATCAGGTCGGGGCGGTCGCGAATGGTGCGATGCAGCGCTTGCGCGTTGCGCCAACGCTCGATACGGGCGTGATCCCCACCGCGCAGCACGTCGGGTACGTCCCAGCCCCGGAACGAGGCCGGCCGGGTGTACTGGGGCTCCTCGAGCAGGCCGGCAACCCCGAAGCTCTCGTGCACCGGACTGCTGGCGTTGCCCATCACGCCCGGCAGCAGGCGCACGACTGCCTCGATCACGAGACAGGCAGCGACCTCTCCCCCGTTCAGCACGACATCCCCGACGCTCAGCTCGCCATCCACGAGGTGCTCGCGCACCCGGTGGTCGATGCCCTCGTAGCGGCCGCAGATCAGCGAGAAGCCGCCGCCATCGGCGAACTCGTGCGCCACCCGTTGGTCGAAACGACGGCCCCCCGGGCCCAGCAGCAGCAGTGGGCGCGGCGGTGCGGCGGCCGCCACCGAGTCGAACAACGGCGCTGCCTTCATCACCATGCCGGCACCGCCGCCGAAGGGTGCATCGTCGACCGTGCGATGCACGTCGGTGGTGTGGTCGCGCGGGTCGTGAAGACGCAGATCGAGGAGGCCGCCCGCACGCGCCTTGCCCACCAAGCCGTCAGCGAAGAAGCCGTCGACCAGGCCGGGAAAGATGGTGAAGACGTCGATGCGCATCGATCTGCAAGCCTACGGCTGATGATCTTCCACCTCACCGACCCAACCGCTGGGCGCAGTCGCTCGCCGCCGGCGAGCACACCGGATCCAGCCGCGGCGTCGAACTCGCCGACGAGGGCTTCATCCACTGCAGTACGGCCGCACAGTGGCCGGCCACCGTCGAGCGCTTCTATTGCGATGTCGGCGAGTTGCTCCTCCTCCACATCGACGAGGCCTTGCTGGACTCTCCGTTGCTCTACGAACAGCTGGGCGAGGCGCCCGAACCGTTTCCCCACGTGTACGGTCCGATCCCGCTCGCAGCTGTCGTCGAGGTGCAACGACTGCGCTGATCGCGACGTTCACGCAAGAAGGTCGAAGAGGCCCTCCGGGGGGTCGATCGTCACTCTTGCACTGCCCACGTCGACGACGAACACCACGGGCACCAGCGCCCCGGATTCCAGCTCCAGAAGGTCATGCGCCGGGTTCGCCACCACCGCCACGCAACGGCCGTACACCTGTTGATCGACACCGACGACCTCGGCGCCGATCAGGTCACGCACGTACATGCCGTCCTCGCTCAGCGCCGGCAGCGGCTCCGCGAGCAACTGCGTGTTGACATACGCCTCGGCCGCGGTACGGTCGGCGATACCCGCGAAATGAACCAGCCAGCGCGAACCGGCGGGCCGTGCTGATTCCACGGTGAGCCACGTACCGCGGCCTTGCAACCGTGCTCCAACAGCGACGCGCTCGGTGCGATCGGTGATGAGTTCGATGTACAGGTCGCCTCGAAGACCGTGCGCGCGGCCGATGCGACCGACTTCCAGCAACTCGTCAGGGGGCACGAAGCGCGCTCGGCGAGGGTTCAGTCGGCGAAGTCGACGTCGACTTGGACGTCGTCGCGGGTGGCTGCAGCGCGCACCACTGTACGGATGCTCTGTGCCGTTCGGCCGCGACGACCGATTACACGGCCGAGGTCGCCCGGGCCGACACGAACTTCGAGGCGCACCTTGCCACGGCCTTCGTTGGCGTCGACTTGCACGGCCTCGGGATCGTCGACGATGGACCGCACGACATGGGTGAGCACCGCGATGGCGGTGGGTGCCAGCACTGTGGCGAACCCGGAATCGGTCACGTCGTCGGTCACGTCGTCGGTCACGTCGTCGGTCACGTCGTCGGTCACGTCGTCGTTCACGTCGTCGTTCACGTCGTCGGTCACGGCAGCGACCGGACTACTTCGCCGCGCGAGCGGTGCCGAACTCGGACCACGCGCCCGAGATCTCGAGCAGCTTCTTGACGCGCTCGGTGGGCTGCGCACCCTCGAGCAGCCACTTCACACACTTGGCGTTGTCGACGTTGAGCGTCGACGGCTCGGTGCGCGGGTTGTACGTGCCCACGATCTGGATGAACCGACCATCTCGCGGCGACCGGCTGTCGGCCGCGACGATGCGATACTGCGGCTGCTTGGTCTTGCCGACTCGAGTGAGGCGCAGCTTTACTGCCATGCGACTTCAGTGCTCCCTACGAAAAACGTGTCTACGTCGAAATGCGAACTGCGTAAGGCTATCAATTGAACTGCGGGAAGCCACCCGGTACGCCGCCCATTCCGGGGGGCATGCCAGGGAAACTGCGGCCCTTCTTGCCCTTCTTCCCAGGCTTCCCCATGCCCATCGCGCCCATGCGCTTCATCATCTTCTGCATCTCGCCGAACTGCTTCACCAAACGGTTGACGTCGCCGACGGTGGTGCCGCTGCCCAGCGCGATGCGGTTGCGGCGGCTGCCGTTGATGATCTCCGGCTTGCGCCGTTCCAGCAGCGTCATGCTGCGGATGATGGCCTCCACCGGCTTGAGCTGGTCGTCGCCGATCTCGGTGCCCTTCAGCTCCTTGGGCATGCCAGGCATCATCCCCATCAGGTTGCCCAGCGGACCCATCTTCTTCAGCGCCTGCATCTGCTCGAGGAAGTCGTCGAGCGTGAACTCGCCTTCCATCAGCTTGGTGGCGGCTTGCTCGGCCTGATCCTTCTCGAAGACCTGTTCGGCCTGCTCGATGAGCGTGAGCATGTCGCCCATACCCAGGATGCGGCCGGCCATGCGGTCGGGGTGGAACTGCTCGAACTCGCTCAGCTTCTCGCCGGTGCTGGCGAAAGCGATCGGCCGGCCGATCACTTCCTTCACGCGGAGGGCAGCACCACCGCGAGCGTCGCCATCCAGCTTCGACATGATGACGCCGTCGATGGCAAGCGTTGCGTGGAACGCCTCGGCCACGCCGACGGCATCCTGCCCGGTCATGGCATCGATGACGAGGAACGTGTAGTCGGGCTGCACCGCCTGTGAGATCTGGCGGACCTCCTCCATCAGATCGGCGTCGATGGAGAGGCGACCGGCCGTGTCGACGATAAGCACATCGCGCCCCAGGCGGCGGGCTTCCTCCAGCCCACGGCGGGCGGTCGACACCGGATCGCCGGGTTCGCTGAACACCGGCACGTCGATTTGGCGGCCCAAGGTGCGCAGCTGCTCGACCGCTGCCGGGCGCTGCAGGTCGGCGCCCACCATCAGCGGCTGGCGGCCCTGGCTCTTGAACCAGCGGGCCAATTTTGCAGAGCTGGTGGTTTTGCCGGAGCCCTGCAGACCGGCCATGAGGATGACGGTAGGCGGACGAGAGGCATACGAAATCTTGAGAGTTTCGCCGCCCAGCATGGCGGTGAGCTCGGCGTTGACGATCTTGATGACCTGCTGGCTGGGATCGAGCGCCTCGCTCAGGTGGGCGCCGACAGCCTGCTCGCGTATGCGAGCGACAACATTACGCACGACACCGACGTTGACGTCGGCCTCCAGCAGCGCGGTGCGGATCTCTTGCAGCATCTCGTCGACATCGGCCTCGGTGAGGCGGCCCTTGCCGCGCAGCCGTTTGACGATGCCTTCGAGGCGGGATGACAGGGAATCGAACATGCGAGACGGAACGCTACCGTGACGGCCCGCGTCTGACCTGACCGATCAGCCGATCGAGCTGACGGCGACGACCGCTCCGTCGGACACTTCGACGTTCACCCGCTCCGGCGAGTAGTCGAGAGTGACCATCAGGTCCACCCCGTCGCGCACGGCCACCCGGAAGCCCCAGCCACGATCGGCGGCGACCTTCGCCGCTTCCTCCTCGGACACACCGACCAACGCCTTCGCGGCCTCGTCGGCGTCGACCGCAATGCTGTCGACTGGCCCGGTGCTGTCGACAGGCCCGGTGCTGTCGGCCGGCGCGGTGCTGTCGATCGGAGTGGATTCGATGGGGAGCGATTCCGTCCGGAACGGAGCCGGTAGGTCGAGGAAGCTGTCGTCGACGCCGATCACGGTGTGCATACCGCCGTCGTCAGCAGTGAAGGTGTAAGCGGGCAGCAGCCAGATCATGCCGTCCTGGGCCCACACCATCGTCAAGGCGAGTGCGGCTCCGGTGAGGTGCACGGTGATCGGCTCCACCGGCATGGTCGCCTCCTCGGTGACGGCGGGTTCGGTGGACGCCGCGTCGACGGACTCCGGTTCGGTCGGCGGGCTCGGCGGAGCGGGGGCAACGTCGGCGACGTTCGCTTCGCCCGTTCCAGTGGCGTCCATCCG